>NZ_DATGCW010000059.1:0-7140 GCF_035311605.1 Saliniramus sp. | reverse complement strand
CGCTGCGGGAGGCGTTCAGGGCCGTCATGCCCAGCGCCGGCACCGCCGGAACCAAGGAGTTATCGCCCTCGTGTTCGCTCGCCAGCCGTCTGACCACATTGCCCCTTTCATGCAGATCCTGATACGGGGCGCCGCAATGCTCGCCCTTGCCGTCACGATCAATGCGGGCCCGTGGGGTGGCGCCGCATCGGCGCAGGCAGCGCCGGAAGCGCCGCGTCTCGATGATCTGCGCGAGATCCCCTACCCCGCGCGCAGTGTGGCGGGGAACTTTCTCGCGGCCCATGTCGCCGGATTCGCCGGAGACACCACCGCCTCCGCCACTTTCTACCGCCGCCTTTTCGACATGGTGACGGATGATCCGGCGCTGCTTGAAAACGCCTTCATCGCCTTTCTGGCGGATGGCGACATGAGCTATGCCCTGCGCGCTGCCGAGCGGATTCTCGAGAGCGATCCCGGCAACAGCCTCGCACAGCTGGCCCAGGCGGTCGGCGATATCCGGGAGGGCCGCTTCGCCGTGGCCCGCTCGCGCCTCGAACCGGGCGGACGCGGCAACACCGCCGATCTCACGGCAACCTTGCTGCGGGCATGGGCCTATGCGGGCAGTAGGCTGGAAGAAGATGCATTGCTCACCGTCGACAGGCTCGAAGGTGAGGCGGGCTACGAGATCTTTCGGCTCTATCATGGTGCACTGATCGCGAGTTTTCTCGGGGAGGCCGATACCGCAAGAACGCGCTTTTCCGCGGCACTGGAAGCGCAGCCGCGCGCACTCAGCATCGTCGATGCCTATGCCCGCTTCGCCGCACGGGATGGCCGTGCAGATGAAGCCATCGCCGCCTATGAGGGTTTTCTGGAAGCCTTTACACGCCACCCGATCGCCCATGCCAATCTCGAAGCACTGCGGGCTGGCGAAAGCCTGCCTCGCGCTGTGTCAAGTGTGAATGAAGGTGCCTCCGAAGTGCTCTACGGGCTCGGCTCGGTGGGAATCAGTGATGGTGACGATCTCATCGCGCTGATCTATCTGCGTCTGGCGCTCCACCTCGCTCCGGCCCATGACATGGCGCTGGCGACGCTCGCGGAACTCCTCGAATCGCGCGCTCAATACGCTGCGGCAATTGAAACCTTCAATGCGATTCCGGCGGCTTCTCCACTTCATTCCGGCGCACAGGTCGATATCGGGATGCTGCTCGAACGGCTCGACCGCAAGACGGATGCCGTCGCGCATCTCGAGGCGCTGATTACGCGCGATGCGCAAAACCGCGAGGCCCATGTGGCTCTGGCGAATATCCAGCGCATGCGCCGCAATTTCCCGGAGGCCGCCGAAGCCTATACGCGCGCGATCGCGCTCCTGGAGGAGCCGGGCCCGGGAGATTGGACACTGTTCTTCTTCCGAGGCGCCTCGCTGGAGCGCATGGGTGCATGGGAGCGTGCGGAGGCGGATCTGAGGCAGGCGCTGGATCTCGTGCCGGAAACATCACCATTGGGCCAGGCACAGATCCTCAATTATCTCGGCTATTCCTGGGTCGACATGGATATTCGTCTTGAGGAAGGCTACACCATGATCCAGCGGGCGATCGAACTCGCCCCGAATGACGGCCACATCATCGACAGCCTGGGCTGGGCCTATTTCAAGCTCGGTCGCTACGAGGATGCGGTGCGCGAACTGGAGCGCGCGATCGAGCACCTGCCCAATGATCCGGTCGTCAACGATCATCTCGGCGATGTCTATTGGCGCGTCGGGCGCCGGCTGGAAGCACGGTTCCAATGGGAGCGGGCTCTGGCCAACGATCCCGAAGAGGATGACCGCGAGATGATCGAACGCAAGCTCGAAATCGGGCTCGATGCGGTCGAGGCCGATTCACGCAAGAGCGACGCCGCTGAGGCGACCGACGAGGCGCGCGAGGGTGGCTGAAGCCGAAGGTCGGGGCCTGCGGCAAAGTGCCTTCGCCCCCGCCAAGATCAATCTGATCCTGCATGTGCGCGCACGCCGTGCTGACGGCTATCATGATCTCGAAAGTCTGGTGAGCTTCGCAGGGACCGGCGACCAACTCACCTTCGTGTCCGATGCAGACGAATCCCTGCAACTGACCGGGCCGATGGCGACGGTGCTGGCTGACGGCGGCTCCGGGGCGGAAAACCTCGTCGCCCGCGCCCGGGCGGCCCTCTCACGACACCTGCCGGATCTGCCGGCGGGCGGTTTCATTCTGGACAAGCATCTGCCGGTCGCCTCCGGCATCGGCGGAGGCTCGGCCGATGCGGCAGCGGCGCTGCGCCTGCTTGCTGACAGAGCCGGTATTCGCCCTGACCATCCGGCGCTGTTGCGCGCAGCCTCCGAAATCGGCGCGGATGTGCCCGTCTGTGTCGCCGGTCGCAGCCGGGTGATGTATGGCACGGGCGCCGATCTCGGCCCACCACTCCCCCTGCCCGCCTTCCCGGCCCTGCTCGCGAATCCCGGGATCGCCGTGCCGACGCCGAACGTGTTTCGCGGGCTCGCACTCGCGCCGGGCGCGCGTTTCACGCCGCCGGGTGACACGGATAGCGCGCTCCCCACCGCGCGCGAGGCCTGGCCCACTGCGCATGATCGTGCCGGCTGGATCGCGCAGCTGAAGGCGGGGCGCAATGATCTCGCCGGCCCGGCTGAAACCATCGCTCCGGCCATTGCGGCCCTGCGCGAGACTCTGGCCGCCTGCCCCGGCTGCCTGCTCGCGCGAATGTCCGGCTCTGGCGCGACGGTCTTTGCGCTGTTTGCGGATGATGCGACGCGCGACGCAGCCGCCGCGCGGTTACGCGCGCGGTATCCGGAATACTGGATCGCCGCGACGGTGATCGGGGATGATGCGGAATAAGTTCAGGCGGATGCTGCGACGGGCTGCGCTGGTTCGGCCGGTTTTTCGTCATTCTCCACAAGCGGCTCCAACCCCTGCAGGCTGCGAATTCGCGCAGCTTTCGCCTGCGCCCGTGCTGCCGCTTTGGCCGCCGCCCGCTCCTGGGCGATCAGTGATTTGACATCGGTGATGCTGGCGAGGATCCGGCGCGCCTCCTCGCGCGAGCATTCGCGGAAATGACGCAAGGCGCGGTGGGGCGTGGTTGTCGAGGCGATCTGCTTGAGCCGCGAGCAGACGAGCTTCAGAAAAGCCCATTCGTCCATCCCCGCCGCGCGCGCAAGCAGCACCACCCCGCGCTCATAGGAGCCGCAGATCAGATCGAAGGCGAGCCCGTCATCGATCCCCGCCGCTTCGGCGAGCTTGCGCGCGGCGCGCGGCAGCGAGCTGGGGCGGGTATGTTCGAGTATCAGCTCGGCCAGCTGACGCTCGGTTTCGAGCACCGCCTCCTCCTCATCGCTCAGGCCAAGCGGCGGCATGTCGTCGAGTTGCGGCTCTTCATCCGCGCTGAATCCGGAGACGAGCAGCCGCGCCTTGTCCTGATCGACACAGGCCCCCCAGAACCGCGCCACGTCGTCTTCCGGAATATCCCAGCGGTGGCACAGCGCGGCACGGATATCATCGTCCTCGACCGCCATGGCGGCGACCTCGGCGAAACCGGAACGGTCGAAGCGCGCCTTGCGGTTGCGCGCACAGACTGCGATGGCTTCCTGGTCGCCGCGCTGCAAGAGCCTGGCGCAGGCGCCCGCATGGAGATCCTCGCGACGCGCCAGATCGCGCAACGCCTCCGCCGGCGCTTCGGTGATCAGCCGGGTGAGTTCGTCCTCGGGCTGGGCCTCGGCGGCGGGCGGCGCCTTCTCCCCGGATTCACGGGCCTCGCGGGCGATGGCGAGCTGGGCGAGGGCGAGGATCAGCGTGCGCGGGGCGTGTTCGTGCAGCGCCATGCGCCGCGTCGCCTCGCCGATCGTGCGTGCCGAACAACAGGGCGCGACCGCGATGATCAGATCCATGCAATCGTCGCGGCGGGAATCGGGCAGCTGCGCGCCACGCTCGATCAGCACATCCACGAGCAGGTCGAACGCACCCTCATGGCCACCGCCCTGCCTGACGAGCAGTTCGAGCCGGCTTTCGATCGTGTCATCCTGCTGTGAACCATGCTCCATTGTATCGTCCATCTGTCGCACCACCGAAAGGATGCGATTGACGTTGGAATTCTCGCCGGGAAAGTTTACATTCTGCTTAAAAATTGCTTTCGCAATCGTCGGAAAATTCACGCAATGTCGAGTATATCATGAAGATCGACGAGTCCCTGCCCTTCATTCCTGTCGCGATCGCGGTGTTGACCGTCTCCGATACGCGCGATCTCTCGCAGGACCGCTCCGGCGATACGCTCGCCGCGCGCATCGGGGAAGCCGGCCATAGGCTCGCCGATCGCGCCGTCGTGCGCGACGAGGTCGAGGCCATCCGCAAGCAGGTCTCGGCCTGGATCGCCGATCCGGCGATCGAGGTGGTGATCACCACCGGCGGCACCGGCTTTACCGGGCGCGACGTGACCCCGGAGGCAATCGAGCCGCTTTTCGAGAAGCGGATGGACGGGTTTTCCGCCGTTTTCCACCGCATCAGCTATGATAAGATCGGCACCTCTACCCTGCAATCGCGCGCGACGGCGGGGGTGACGAACGCCACCTACATCTTCGTGCTGCCCGGCTCGCCCGGCGCCTGCAAGGATGCCTGGGACGGCATTTTGCGCCCGCAATTCGACTATCGCCATCAGCCGTGCAATTTCGTCGAGATCATGCCCCGGCTCGATGAGCATCTCAAACGCGGCAAATTGCGCGGCGCCTGACGCGCCCACTGCTCACCCGGCTGCGGCGAAATCACGATCGGGCTGAGGCTGGCGCAGGATCTGGGCCTCGACACCAGCGATGCGCAGGCGTTTCGCGTGCGCGCCGCCGAGCCGCGAACGGTGGACGATGTCGCCGGCGCGGACCTCGCGCGACAGGCGGCCGACGCGCTCGCGCAGCCATTCCCGCCAATCCGGCGCCCGGCGCGCCAGCCGCCCGATCGGATAGCCCTCGCGTTCGGCGATGAAGGCGAATCGATCGACCGCGCCGATCCAACCCTCCAGAGGAATGTCCCCGGCTTCGAGGCACATGAACCAGTCCCTCCGCGCCAAAGCGGCGCCGGCGGACCATGGGTCGGACCCGGCTGCGATCACCACATGGTGCGCGCCGGTCGCCTCGATGATCAGATCGATCGCCTCGCTTTCCTGCTCGACGATGACCACGGCATCCGCCACGACGCCCTCGGCCACCCCGGTGACCAGGGCGGAAAGCGTTGCGGCAAGGGCCTCGGGCCCGGCGCGGGAATGAACAAGAGCGCTCAACATCATCAGCAAATATAAAGCAAAGCTTCGCAAATGTCTCGTGCTGCACTGCACAAATCGCGCGCATGCGCCGAAAGTCGCACGTGTTGCGCCCCGCCCCGTCAGCCCGAGACGATGACGGGCTCCGGCAGATCGAAGAATTCCTCATCGCCGTCATCACCGCCGCGCCACATCCCGATGGCGAAACTTCCGGGCCCGTCGAGCACGGTGAGCGGGTGGTGCCAGATATCGGCGCCGAAGATGATCCCCTCATCCGGCCCCGCGATGAAAGCCTGCATCTGCTTGATATCCGGCCCGCCATCCGCCGCATGCGGCGCCACCACGACGAGCCAGCGCGCGGCCTGGATCGGCACGAAGCTCTGCGATGAAAATTCGTGGCGCTCCATCAGCTTCACCGCAAAAGGCAGCACGACAGGCTCGACCACGCGCGCAACGCTCAGGCTCGGCTTCGCATCAGGGCGCAGATTGGAAAGCCCCGCATCGAAATAATCCCGCCCGGCCCCGTCAGGCGCGCGCAGGACGGTGCCGAAGGGGGCGAAACTGGCGGGGTCGAGGGGTTGGACTTTGATCATGGGGGGAGTTTAGCGGGGGATTTTTGGAGGGTATAGGGGTGTGAACAGGTGCCCGTCATCGGCGCAACCGACCGGTTCCATGCCGGGCGCCGACGATCGCGGAATTCATCGTCTGCTCCCGCGCCTTCCCCCAGGCCGGAGGACGTGCCGAGGCCGTTATTTCTGTCGCGCCTTGCGGTTTGCGTAGCGCTGATCGCGTGCGGCCTTTCGGGCGGCCTCATCCTCGATGACGCGAGAGACGCGGTCTTTCTCGGCTTTCTCACGGCCTTCAGCTTCGGCTTTGGCCGCAGCATCGGCGGCGGCCTGACGCTCGGTCGCAGCGGCCTCGATCCGCGTCTGCTCATCGCGCTTCAGGCGTTCTTTCTCCGCCTGCCGTTCTTCCCTGGCCGCAGCGATAGCCTTGCGTTCTGCCTCGCGTGCGAGCCGGGTCGGCTCGGCGGCTTCCTTTGCGGCACGATAGGACTTCAGCAGAGCGGCCTTCGCTTCGGCAGCGGCGCCGCGGCGATCAGCGAAGTCGTTGTCTTTCTTGTTCTTCAAGTCTCTGTTCCGTTTCGATTCTGGTCAGGCTGGGCTCAGGGCTTGATGGCCCGCTTCGACTTGAGCGCGGCTGTCGCCCGCGTGCGGTCATCCGCTTCCCTTGCGAGGCGGGCATTCTTCAAGCGCGAAGTCTTGTCCTCGCGCGCCTGTGCCATCGTGTCGATTTCTTCAATGACGCGGTTTCGCGCCATCAACTGCGATTGCACCTTCGTGAAGGCGCTCTCCGCCTGCTCGCGCGGCTTGCTATATTGCGACATGATCATCCCTCCGGCTCGCCTGAAGACGAGCGGCAATAAAAAAAGGCCAGGCAAATGCCTGACCTCTCTCAGTCTCATACTCTCGACAGTGCCAGTACATCCGTGGTCAAAGGAGAGCTGATCCCGAATTACGCAGCCTGCAGATTGCAAGCCGACATCTTGCCGGACTTCCTGTCCTGCTCCAGCTCGTAGCTGATCTTCTGGCCCTCGACGATTTCGCGCATTCCGGCGCGCTCGACGGCAGAGATATGGACGAATGCGTCAGCACCACCCTCGTCAGGCTGAATGAAGCCAAAGCCCTTGGTGGAATTGAACCATTTAACTGTGCCGGTGATCATGACGATCCCTTTCATAGCATAGAGTGACCGCCGCCACGCAGAAGCGCGTTGCGGCTCAGGATAACGATTTTTGAAAGGGAGGTTCGTCCGGGCGCGACAGAAATCGCGCGATAACCAAAGCTCAGCAAGCAAATATCGATGACACTGTTGGTAGAGGTCGCGCCGTGTGAT
>NZ_DATGCW010000058.1:0-4144 GCF_035311605.1 Saliniramus sp. | reverse complement strand
CGGATCAGCGCCGTATGGCGGGGCCGGCTGCGTCGATCCCGATCGCGCGCGACCAGATGCAGCGCGAACCATTGCCCGGCAAAGGCGCAGGCGATGCCCAGCCCGAGCCCGGTTGCCCCTGCGAGGTTCGTGCCGAGCGCGCAGGCGGGCAGGGCGAGGGCGAAACTCGCCAGAGCGACGAGGGCGGGCGCGCGCATGCGCTGGCGGGCGAAGAGGATCTGCTCGTTGATCCGGGTCAGCACCGCGAAGGGCAGGCCGCAGGCGAGGCCGGCAAGCAATCCCGCGGTGGCGCGCGCATCCGCCGCATCGAAGGCGCCGCGCGCGAACAATGCCGTGGTGATCGGCTCCGCCAGCAGGATGAGGCCGGTCGCAGCGGGCAGGGCGAGCAGCAGCGCGTCATTGCGGGCGCGGCGCGCGAGCGTGCGAAAGCCGCTCGGCGTACCGGTCCTCGCCTGCTTTGCGAGCCGGGGCAGCAGCACGATCCCCGCCAGCGCGGCGATCAGGCCAAGCGGCAGCAGGAAGACGCGTTCGGCATAATGCAGGAATGCCAGCGCGCCGGGCATGGTCGAGGCGGCGGGCATGGCGGCGAGCAGGATGAGCTGGGAGCCCGCAGCGGCGATCAGGGCCGGGAATGCGAGCCGCACGAGCCGGCGCTGATCGGCATCGAAACCGGGGCGGCGCAGGCGAAGCACACCGGGCAGGCGGGCGAGCGCGGTGGCGACGAGGGCGAGTTGTACGAGGCTGCCGAGGCTCATCGTCGCGGCAAGCGCTAAGGCCATGCGCTCCGGCGTCAGGGCGAGACCGAGCAGCGGCGCAGCCAGAAGCGCGATCATGGCGAGATTGACGACGAGGGGGCTCAGGCTCACCGCGACGAAGCGGCCATGCGCGGCCAGAACCGCGCTGATCAGCGCAGCCAGCGTCATCACCGCGATCGCCGGCAGAGCCAGCCGCGTGGCGGTGACGGCGATGTCGCGGGCGGGATCATCGGGGGCAAAGCCGCCGGCGAGCAGCGCGATCAGAGCGCCGGCGGCGAGGGTGGCAAGCGCGCACAGGACGATGATCACAAGCCCGATCGTGGTCAGCGCCCGCCCGGCGAATCCCGCCGCAGCCGCCGCCCCACCGGTCTCGACGATCTGCGCATGCAGCGGCACGAAACCGGCATTGACAGCGCCTTCAGAGACCATCCGGCGCGCGAGGTTGGGCAGGCGCAGGGCGACAGCGAGCGCCTCCGCCGCCGGACCGGCACCGAGCACGGCGGCGATCATCACGTCGCGGATGAAGCCGAGAATGCGGGAGAAGGCGGCGGCGCCAGCGACGATGATTCCGGATCGCACAGGACGCTGCGTGCCCGGATCGCCTGCAGATTTCTCGTGCAGGGGATCTTGCTGCGCCGGATCTTGCTGCGCCGGATCTTGCGGCGACTGCGTCGTCACGGCCTCAGGCGACCGCGGGATTGCCGGTCCCGTCTCCGCCGCTTTCTCCTTTGCCGTTGTCGCCTCCGTCTTGGCCGTTTGCCGGTTGCGCCGCATCGTCTGCGAGCGTCAGGATCGGTTCGGCGCAATGGCGTCCCTGGAGATAATCGACGCCCCATTCCGCAAGCATGGCGGCAGTCTCCTCATCCTCGACCCATTCGGCCACGACACGCATGTCGAGATTGCGCGCGAGATCGACCAACGTGCGCACGAAGAAGCGGTCATCGGGTGAACGCGGCAGGTTCTGCACGAAGGCACCGTCGATCTTGAGAATATCGACGGGAAAACTGCGCAGATGGCGGAAGGAGGTGTGGCCGGCGCCGAAATCGTCGATAGCGATGCGCACGCCCTTCCGCTTCATCGTCTCGAGTTGCATGCGCGTGCGTTCGGGGTCGCGTACCGCGCTCGTCTCGGTAATCTCGATGATCAGCCGCGCGGCCACGCCCGGATGCAGGGCGAGATGGCCGTCCAGCGCGCTGATCCAGTCGGGGCGCTCCAGCGTCGACGGGGAGAGATTGACGGAGAGATGGTCCTCCGGATGCTTCGCGAGCCAGCTCGTGGCCAGTTCGAGCATACGCGCATCGAGCAGATCCATCAGCCCCGCGCGCTCGACCGCGGGCACGATCTCGCCACCGGCCAGAAGCGGCATGTCCGGGCGCGTGAGCCGGGCCAGCGCCTCGCAGAACACCGTCTCCCGGGTGCGCGCATCGACCACCGGCTGACGGGCGAAGACGAGCCGGCGCTCGTTGAGCGCATCGATCACCGCATTGGCCGAAAGCTGCGCCTCGCGCCGCAGGCGGGCTTCGCAGCGCAGATCATGCACGACGAGCGTTTCGTGCGGCTGGACGCGGGCACGCGCCAGCGCATCCTCCGCGCGGCGCATCAGCGAGGCGGCGTCGCGGGCGTGATCGGGCGCGCAGGCCGCGCCGATGCGCAGGCTGACCGGGAAGACGCCGTCCTGCGTGGCGACGGGGGTTTTCTCGACCGCATCGCGCAGCCGCTGCGCGGCAATCGGAGCCTGGCCGAGTGAGCACGACATCATCGCCACGGCGAAGCGGTTGCTGGCATAGCGGGTGATCTTGTCGCGGCTACGCAGCACCCGGCGGATGCGTGTCGCGACCTCGTCGATCACCGCATCACCCCCATCAAAACCGAGCTCGTCGTTGATCCGCTCGAGATTGTCGATCGCGGCAATCATGATGGTGACGCGTTTTTGTGAACTCGCAGTGGCGATCACGTCGGCGCCGATGAATTCGACGAAGGCGCCGCGATCACCCAGCCGCATTTGCGTCGCATCTCCGGGCTCGACGCGCAGGACTCCGTGGACCCGCGCCGGTGTGCCGCCCGGCCCGGCATACCAGCGACCGGAATCCTCGACGGCCACACGGCGTCCATCGGGTAGGCGAAGGTTGTAACGTGTCCTGAAAGGGATCCCCGCGCCGCTATCGGTCTCCCGGGCGAGGCTGATCGTCTCGTTGCGGTTGATGCCGCTGCCCGGCTCGGCCATCAGCGCGAAGGCGCCGCCGGTGGCGATGCTCTGCGGATCGGCGATGCCGAGCACGTCACAGGCATTGGCGCTCCATGCGAGCGCGTCGGTCTCCACGTTCCAGTCATAGATGACTTCCCCGATGGAGGTGAGCACGGCGCGCGGATCGAGAGCCGTTTCCGGCGGTCTGGCATCCGACATCGAGGCCCGTCCTTTCCCATCCCGTTACGCCTTGAACCGACGCGGTGACGCCCATGCCATTGCCCGGATGCCGTGCACCAAAACGGCACAGGGTAATGCCCGCCGCGCGCGAACCATCTTCCGAAGCGAGCGCCTGCAGGTGACAATTCGTCACGAAATGATGCATAAACCAAGGTTAACAGGCGGTTAAAACTGGCCGCAAAATTGCACGGAATGGTGATCATGCGTCCGGGAGTTTCGCTGCATGCATAACGAACCATTGATGCAAACCGCTGCCGCACATCGCGCGAATCGCAAGTCCGCGAGCCGCGCGGTCGTGCCTGTCAAGGGCACCGCGCGCACGCAGAACGAGGGAGATGGGCGGATGCGGCACGAGCGGGCATCGTTCAGGGCGACGTCCAGGCAGGCGGGCGCCTCGGCGGGTTTCGTCACGCAGCTGATCGCCTGTGCCGGCAACCTCCCCGCTTATCGGGCCCGGCGCCGGGCCGAGCCGGAAGAGGCGGCGCGTCGCTATGCGGACGCATCGGTGCATCCGGTGAAGGGGCGCGGCATCGCCGTGTGAGCCCGTCCGCGTGCCGCTGCGTTCGAAAAATCCGCATCGCCCCCTTGCGGTACGGGCGCAATTCGGGGAGTAAGGACGACGCGCCGTCAACGCGAGCCGGAGAACAGCCATGACCATGCCCTACCGACGAATCCTCGTGAAACTGTCGGGAGAGGCGTTGCAGGCACCGGACGGGTTCTGGCTCGATGCGCAGGTCCTCACCCGGCTTTCCCAGGATATCGCCCGCGCCACGGCGGCGGGATTCGAGATCGCGCTGGTAATCGGCGGCGGCAACATCATCCGCGGCGCACGCATGAGTGCCGCCGGCTGGATCGACCGACCCACGGCGGATTCCATGGGCATGCTCGCCACGGTGATGAACTCGCTTGCGCTGGAGACCGCGCTGAACGCCAACGGCGTCTCGGCGCGAACCATGTCGGCGGT
>NZ_DATGCW010000057.1:0-28518 GCF_035311605.1 Saliniramus sp. | reverse complement strand
CCGCTTCTTGTCGTATCCCGCCTTCATCAGCGATTCCGCTCCATGGCCTGGTCTGTCCCGACCGATTCAAATCCGGATCGGGCAATTGCGTTCCACGGATTCCGCATGCAATGCCTTGCCCGTGGGTGACCGGCAGGCGATGATGTGAATGTCATGCCTGCTGATTCACCCGCGAACGAGGGAAGGAACAGCCGATGATGGCTTTGCCGTTCGTCATCGTCTTTGCCGGTCTCGCCTTTGCCTGGTATGGCCGGCGTGGCTGGGCGCTCGGGAGCGGGCTCGCCGCGATCGCGGTCACGCTGATGCTGTTTCGCCTGCATGCGACGGACAGCCTCGCGCTGTCCTTCTGACCGGTGCCGCGATGATTGATGCTGCAACCTCCCGCCTGCTCAACGCGCTCGCCCTGATCGCGATATCAGCGATCCTGGCTGCCGCTTTCTACACCCAGATCGTCGCGCGCGAGCTGCCGTGCCCACTCTGCATCCTGCAACGCGCCGGCTTCGTCGCGGTGGGACTCGGCCTCGCGCTGAACCTCCTGACCGGCCCACGCCCCGGCCATTACGGGCTGATGATCCTTGCCGCTCTCGCCGGCGGTGCCGTTTCACTGCGCCAGGTTGCGCTGCATATCGTGCCCGGCAGCGGGGTTTATGGCGATCCCGTGCTCGGCCTGCATCTCTACAGTTGGGCGGCGCTGATCTTCGCCGCCATCATCCTCGGTGCAGCCGCGATGCTGTTCTTCGAGCGGCAGTTCGAACCGGCTTCCCCGCCACACGTACGCGGCACGCTGATCATTGCCGCGCTCGCCTTCTTCGCCCTGATGGTACTCGGCAATGCCGCCTCGACCCTCCTCGAATGTGGCACCGGCCTCTGCCCGGACAACCCCGTCGCCTATGAGTGGCTCCCCGGCTGATTGCCCGCCCCGGTTAGCAGCCCCGGAGCGCGCTGCACGCGGCTCGTCTCCCCCGTCCAGGTATAGACCGGAGAGACGGTGAACACTTTGAAGCATGAGCGGGGAGGGGGCTATCATGATCAGCCGCTGACGTCATGGGGCGTGCAGCAGCCATCGACGGTGGAGAGATGTTTATCACCGCCGCTCTCCTGCCCCCGGTATTCACGGAGGGAGCGGGGATGGTTTGCAGCCTGTATGACGGGCACGATTTCCCCCCCCATGGAGAGGAGAAATTGAGCGCGTGCTTCATCGCGGTTTCGCAGAGCGACGGTGATGCAGGGTTTTGCACTTCGCCGACAAAAAAACGCGCGCCGTCACGCATCGCGACGGCGCGCAGATTTCAATGTGATCTCAGATCTCGATCGTTGCGGCTTCGCGGCCCTTCTGACCTTCGACCACGCCCATACGGACCTGCTGGCCTTCGATCAGATCCGGCAGATTGGCGCGCATCAGCACGGAACGGTGGATGAAGACATCCTTGCCGCCATCCTCGGCCATGATGAAGCCGAAGCCCTTCGTCGGGTTATACCACTTCACCGTGCCGGACAGTTCCGTTGCCGGGCCGGTGCTTTGCGGTCCGCCGAAACCCTGCTGGCGCGGCGGGGGACGGCGCTGGCCGCCGAAACCGCCACCGGGGCCACCCGCGCCACCGAAGCCCTGACGCTGCGGGCGTTCTTCCGCAGTGCTGGTATCGGCGCTGAGCACTTCCGTGACCTGCGGGCCCTTCTGGCCCTGCGCGGTCCGCACTTCGAGCTTGGTGCCAGGCATGAATTCATCATAGCCCGCCGCCTGGACGGCGCGGATATGCAGGAAGGCATCGCCCGAGCCGTCGCCCAGCTCGACGAAACCGAAGCCCTTCTCCGGATTGAACCACTTCACGACCGCGTCCATCTCGACGCCGCCGACCGGACGGGACATTGACGGCTGACCGCCGAAGGAGCCACGTTCCGCGCGCGGCTCGAAATAGTCAGGCTGATCCTGACCAAAATCATTATCGAAGCCCTTACGGCTCGTCTCGCGGAAATCTCGACCTCGACCCATGTATTCTCTCGCTCTGGAGCTGCTTCAAAACGGGGTCGCGTTCACCGACACACCTGACGGACACAACCGTTTCCGGGGTCCCCGTGACAGTCTGAAAACCGACAACCTGATCTTATTGGACGAACTCCAAAGCGAAAGCGATGTCATTCATCAACGCTTGTGACCGCTGACCCACAACCGGCATCTTACCGGCCCGACATCATTGCAGAAATTGCGCTGCCTTGTAAAGCGTTTGTTGATTTTTGGCCGCTGAACTGCGCTGTAATGGCGAAATGCGAGAATAAACTGTGATATTTTTCTGAAGAATCCGAAAAATCGCCCCGGTTTGTCCGGCCAAATTTCTTGACTTTCATACCCTGCTCACGATTTCACATGCCGATGACGGGAATGGGTCTCCAGGTAAGGAGCCGTTGCCCGGAGCGGGTCGACAAGTCGGTCCGGGCGTGCGAACCAGAGCGAATTGTGGCGCGGACGCGCGCCGGGGTCGAGGGCGATGGATTCCAGCAGGCGGGTCGAGAATGGGCGGGCGCAGGCAACGACATATGCGCAACAGCGTGGCGAGACCATGACGCCTGACGGCTATCGTGCGTGGTTTGCATCCCTGCGGCGCGCCCATGCTGTCGCCGCGCTGGCCGTGATCGGCGTGACGGCCATCCTCTATCCGTTTCTCGCACCGAGCTCGGTTCTGTTCCAACTCGCCATGGCGGGCGGTCTGATCCTGCTCCTGGTCCTGCCGCATGCCGCGCTCGATCAGTATGCGGCACTGATTGTTTTGCAGCCGCGCCTCGGCCGGCTCTGGCCGCTGGGTTTCATGGTGATCTACGGCGTTCTCGCCGTCAGCGTCGTCGCGGGCTGGATGATCGCGCCGCAGATCCTGCTCCCCGCCCTCATCCTGCTTGCCGCTTTGCATTACGGGCTCGGAGATGTCGAGACGGGCTCGTGGTGGCGTTACCCGGACATACTGGCGCGTGGACTGGCGCCCTTCGCACTCGCGGTTCTCTTCAGCCTGCCGCAGGTCACCGCTTTCGCCGGTTGGCTCATTCTCGACGTGCCGACGGCCTCGCGGGTGATCTATGAGTGGGTGCTGCCCGTGGCGCTGGCCTGGCAAGGGCTGTGGGCGCTGGTGATCCTGCGCTCACTCTGGCAGACATTGTCCGGGCATGGGGACGTGATGCGGGCGGTCGTGCGTGTCTGCGAGATGGCGGTCATCGTCCTCGCTTTCGCGATGCTTCCGCCACTGATCGCCTTTGCCCTTTATGTCGGGCTGGTACATGCTCCGCGCCATCTGTTCGATTTTGCCGCACGCAATCCGTCCATCGGCAATCCGTCGCGCGCAATGGTCCGCGTCCTGCGCGCGACGATTCTACCGACCGCGATGACGATTGCGCTGCTTGCTCTCATGGTTTTCGTCTTCATCGATCCGGCGACGCCGCACGGCTACAGTCTGCGCATCGCGATCTGGCTGGTGAGCGCCTTCGCGGTGCCGCATGCCGTCTTCACCTTCCTCGCCCTGCGTGGTTTCGCCGGCCTGCGCGAGATGAGCGCCGAGGCCGGAGCTCAATCGAGGCGATAGAGCGCAACCGGCGCGACGCCCGCACGGATGATGCCGAGCTTGCGTGCGGCGCCTTCGGCGAGATCGATCACCCGACCGCCCGTGAAGGGGCCGCGATCATTGATCCGCACCACGACCGCGTTGCCGCTCGCGGGATGCACCACGCGAACCCGCGTGCCGAAGGGCAGGGAGGGATGTGCCGCCGTCATGCCGGAGGGGTCGAAACGCTCGCCGTTGGCTGTGCGGCTACCATGGCGATAGAAGGAGGCACGGCCCTGCTGGAACGGCGCATCATCGCTCTCTGTGAGGCCTGCATATTGCAAGGGCCGTGTCGAGGCCTCGGGGCCGGGCCCGGTGAACGCCGAGCCCGCCTGTGCGATCTCTGCATCGACGGCAAGGGCGACGCTGTCGCCGTCGGTGGGAACGCAGGCGGCGAGCATGATGCTCGTCAGCGCGATGCCGGGTATGGCTGCCTTGCGCTGGATCAGACGGGAAACGGCGCGAGTCGTGTGGGAGAGCGGCGGCATGACGGGCTCGTGATCTGTTGTGTTGATCCGACGGAGCCG
Organism: Saliniramus sp.; assembly: GCF_035311605.1. Classification (NCBI taxonomy): domain Bacteria; kingdom Pseudomonadati; phylum Pseudomonadota; class Alphaproteobacteria; order Hyphomicrobiales; family Salinarimonadaceae; genus Saliniramus; species Saliniramus sp. The sequence goes on along the minus strand of NZ_DATGCW010000057.1, from coordinate 24,410 downwards.
CCTGCGATGCGGCGGAAATGGGGCAGCGCGCTCCGTATGCCTTCGCGCGGCCGTGCCTGTTGCCGCGACGCCACAGGATACGGGGTCTCACTCGTCCTGAATGCTCTCCAGATAGGCGATGATGTCGCCGATCTGAATCGCGTTGAATCGGAATTCCGGCATCTGCTGCACGCCGTCATGGCCGACCATGATGCCTTCTGCCAGCGCCTCTTCCAGCGCCTTCACCGGATAGCGCGCGCTGATCTCGTGAAAGGCAACGGCGGCGGGAACGGGGCTGGTGCCGGTTGCGTCGACGGCGTGGCAACTCGCGCAGTTCTCCGTGAGCAGCGCGTGCCCCGCCTGCGGATCGGGCGCCCACCCGCTCTTGGCCTCCGCGAGGGCCACGAAGGCGCCGCCGATGATGCCGACGGTGAAGAAGGCGCGGAAGAATTGTCCCATTTGCATCGTATCGTCTCGCCTTGTTGCGTCCCGCAGGTGCCGGTTCAGATCCCGCCGAGCCGCAGGGTCTGGGCCGTGCGGATGAGCGAGATCACGAAGAGGAGGGAGAACAGCCCGCCAGCCAGCGCAGCGGCGAGCCGGGGGTTGCGCGCGAAGGGCGCACGAAAGACGCTTTCGCGCCCGAAATAGATGATCGCCAGGGCGAGCAGCAGAATCAGCGGCACCGAGAAGAGATAGGCCCCGGTACTCATGGCACGCTCGCTGTCCGGGGCGATGAAGGCCACGATGTCGTTCACCCACGGTGCCTGCATGCCGGCAGAGAGTGCGAGGGCCCAGGCGGCACTGGTCAGGATGCTCAATTGCGCCAGCAACGCGCGTTGCATGCGCTCCGATGCTGGCAGGGGCTGGGTGGTGCTGGTCACGACGGATACTCGCTGACGACGGCTGGAGATCACCGTGCGCGAGCTTGGTTAAGCGGTGGTTAACAAAAACGAGACGGCGCCGGATTCCTCCAGCGCCGTCAACAACCTCGGCAATATGCCCAAATGCCCGCTCAGGCAGGGGCGCGTGAATGCTGCGCCATCAGCCCCACGAAGCGATCGAACAGGTAATGGCTGTCATGCGGACCGGGGGAAGCTTCCGGGTGGTGCTGCACGGAGAAGACCGGCTTGTCCGCGAGCGCGATGCCGGAATTAGAGCCGTCGAAGAGCGAGACATGCGTCTCCTCGACATTGCCGGGCAGATTGTCGGCATCGACGGCGAAGCCGTGATTCATCGAGACGATCTCGACCTTGCCGGTGGTGTGATCCTTCACCGGGTGGTTCGCCCCGTGATGCCCCTGGCCCATCTTCTTCGTCTTCAGGCCGAGCGCGAGGGCGAGCATCTGGTGGCCGAGACAAATTCCGAAGACCGGCACGTCCCGCTCCAGCAGCGCGCGGATCACCGGCACCGCATATTCCCCCGTCGCCGCCGGATCGCCGGGGCCGTTCGAAAGAAAGATGCCGTCGGGCTTGTGCGCCATGATCTCATCCGCGCTCGCCGTCGCCGGCACGACGGTGACCCGGCAGCCGGCATTGGCCAGAAGCCGCAGGATGTTGCGCTTCACGCCGTAATCGATGGCGACGACATGGGCCTTCGCCTCGCTGCGCCGGCCATAGCCGCGCCCGAGCTCCCAGGGCGTCTCGTCCCATTCATAGGCTTCTTTGGCCGTGACCAGCGGCACGAGATCCTGGCCCGTCATGTCGGGAAGCTGAGCCGCCTTTTGCTTGAGCGTCTCGGTATCGAAAGCACCGGTGGGTGAATGCGCGATCACGGCGTTGGGCATGCCGTGATCGCGGATCAGGGCGGTGAGGGCGCGGGTGTCGATGCCGGTGATGCCGATCAGCCCGCGCGCCTTCAGCCAGGCATCGAGATGGCTCGCCGCGCGCCAGTTCGAGGGTTGCGTGATCGCGGCGGCGAGCACCACGCCGCGCACCGGCGAGGGCGAGACCGCGTCGATCGCCTCGAGGTCTTCCTCGTTGGTGCCGACATTGCCGATATGCGGGAAGGTGAAGGTGATGATCTGGCCGGCATAGGAAGGGTCGGTCAGGATTTCCTGATAACCCGTCATCGCCGTGTTGAAGCAGACCTCGCCGGCTGCCTCGCCCGTGGCGCCGATGCCGTAGCCTTCGAGCACGGTGCCGTCTGCGAGCACGAGAACCGCCGTTGCAGCGGTTTCCTGCCAGCCGGATTGGGTCGTGGGCGCGGTATCTGCTTGCGACATGGGACAGTTCTCGCTTATGTGCGGTACGATTATGCGGTACGACCGCGCGCCCGAAAAGCGCTTGCGTCGATGCGTCACTTAAGGGTGCGGCGGGGCGGCGTCAACGCTGCGCGGCCCGGAAATGCGGAGAATTCAATGTTGCGCGAACGTTTCACCCAGGAACTCAAGGATGCGATGCGCGCCGGCGAAAAGCGCAAGCTCGCCACCATCCGTCTGATCCAGTCGGCCCTCAAGGACAAGGACATCGAGCTGCGCGGCGCCGGCAAGGGCGAAGCCAGCGACGAGGAGATCCTCGCCATGCTGCAGAAGATGATCAAGCAGCGCCAGGAATCAGCCGCCATCTACGCCGAGAACAACCGCGACGAACTCGCCGCCCAGGAAAACGAAGAAGCCGCAATCATCACGAGCTTCCTCCCCAAACAGCTCGACGAATCCGAAATGCGCGCCGCCATCGAAGCCGAAATCGCCGAGCAGGGCGCGACCTCGATGAAGGATATGGGCAAGGTCATCGGCGGTTTGCGCGGGAAATACGCAGGCCGGATGGATTTCGGGAAGGCGAGCGGGGTGGTGAAGGAGATGTTGTCGGGGTGATGGTGGGGGGGGGATGCGTTCGGTTCAGGTGTTCGGCGTTTTAGTGAGGCTTCCTCAATGCGACCATGCCTTTATCATTTCCGCTCCATATTGCTGCTTGCATCCTAGTGCAGAAGACTCGAGCCAAACCGAGGCTGTTTTTTGTGCAATCAGGGCACCTAAAACAGTCAACGAAGCGAACAGATAAGTGTGGATAATCGGGGGAGTACCTCAAGCTGACATTCGTTGAAGCTTGCATGTGACTTCCGCAATGGTCGTACGCTAGCCGCCTTTATGCATCGCAGCCAGATCATGGGTGCGTTTTGCCGGATTGGCGGATTTTTCGAGAAGCCGGCTCAGGGTGACCCGCCCCGCCGCTTTTCGGCGGCGGAGGTGTTTTGAGGGGCGGGGTTTGCAGGTTGCGGTCGCGGGGTTCAAAAGGGGCGCCAACGTCCCCGGTGGTTACGTGGCCAGACGCGGTATCCGGCTCAGCACAATGCGCAGGATCGCATGATCAGGACATGATGTCGGCAGATGCAGGCAGATCCGCGTCTTCATTTCGACCACGCGGGCGGCGATCTTGATGAGGCGCACACGCAAGGTGTCGAACTGCGCCAGACGCAGGGCCGCACGTTTCGGCATCACCGCACGCAGACCCCACATGAGCCAATAGGCCCCCGCATGCAGGAACAGCCGGAACTGGTTTGCCGTCGGCTTGCTGCACGAGGTGCGGTCGGCAGCGAGATGGGTTTTCCAGGATTTGATGTGGTTCTCGGCCATGCCCCGGCGGCAATAGACGCGCTCATACAAGGTCCGGGCGCGTCCACCCGGGAGATTGGTCACGATGAAGCGCGTGTCGCAACCCTGCGGCCCGACCTCGACACGCGCGATGATCCGCTCGGTCCGGCTCCAGCTCGCCGCCCCGTCATGGAATTCCTTGAAGCGCCGGACCTTGGTCTTCGTCTTCACCCTCTCGAAGCGCCGGGTCGTGCTGGCCTCGACGGTTGCCACACGTTTGCGCAGCGTGCTGGTTGTCGCCACGCCGAAGATGAAGTCGATGCCGTTCGCCCGGCACCAGTCGAGCACCTCGGGGGCACAATAGTGACTGTCACCCCTGATCAGGATCCGGGTGCGTGGCCAGTGCCGGCGTATCGACCGCACGAGACGGCGCAGATGTGCACGGATCTCGCGGCCACGCGGGCGTTTGGCCGGGCGCAGGACAGCGGCCACGAAACGACCCTCGTCGTCGAACACCACGATCGGTTGGAAGCCGTATTCATCGTGATGCGCGTTGAACAGCCGCAATTGCTGCTCTCCGTGAACGGCATCGAAGGTGTCGTCGATATCGAGCACGATCTGCGACGGCACTGTCCGGAACGAGCGGCAATACAGGCCGATCATGGCATGACCCATGGCCAGAAGCATGCGCCGATCGGGCAGGTTCTCCAGGCGGCAGATTGTTGATTGGGAAGCAAGATCCTCATCGCAGGCAAGTCTGCCCCCGCCATCTTGAAGAGGGGATCGGTCCGCAGGCGGGAGGCGTCATTGGCATCTTCATAGCCGGCTGCGATCATGCGCATCCGAAAGCCGATCATCTCGTCGAGCCTGTGGGAGACCATCTCGGGACGCCGCGGATCATCAATGCATGCAGCCAGAGTCGCGGCGACACGCAAGCGCTTGTCCACCTCCGCCAGAGCGATCAGGCCGCTATCCGATGACAGGCTGCCGCCGTCAAACCGGGCGACGATCGCCTTGCCGTTCACAGGTGACAACCCCTCCAGCGGCAGCGTAGGATCATGCATGGCGGATGTGGCCTCCGTGAAACTGCGAGATTCGGCTTCGACACCTGAATCTTATGCTATTTCAACGGCTTGCGCTACATCCGCCAGACCGCAATGAATTTTCCGGGCTAGATGTGCAGGATCTTTGTCGTGCGCGCGGACGAAGGCCATCGCTGGTGGCACCCAATCGGCATTGTCGAGGCGGGACAGCTGAACAAGTGGAACATTCACGCTCTCGGCGCCTTGCGTGGCCTCGAAACTCGCGTCCCGAACGACTTGAAAAGCCTCCGCGAGCGGTCCGATCTCGTCGTCGATGAGCCGTGCCGGATCGAAGTGGTCGGCGACGTCACGTCGGAATTCGTCTGTCAGGTTCCCCTTGGCCTTCGTGCGTGCATGCAGCATCCGGATGTGCCCGAAAAGCTCTCGAAAACGACCGCGCCCCAGTTCTTCTTCGATATTCTCCCAGGCTTCCGTGTAAGCATCACGCTGCGCCTCTGGCAGCGCTCCAATGATCTCCGCCTTCAGAATGTCGGTGGGTGACAGATCCAGTCCACGGTCATTCATCACCGCAAAGATCCGGTATGCAGCGCTGCGGTCCGATGCTGCGACGACGACGAGATAGCAATGTTGTATCAGATAGGCTGCCAGCCCTTCGCGCGCCGCTTCTGAAAGGTTCGACAACTCGCCCCAGAAGTACCGGGCGTTTTCGTGAACCCGACGGCGTGTATCAGCTAGACCCGCCGGATCTTTCGCAACCAGGTCGCTAACCGCGCCGTCCTTCTGCACATGATCACGAAAGAAATCTCGATCCCGCGGGCGGAGAGTGAGCCGAAAATGGTCGGCTCTGCCTGTGATCGTGCTTCCCCTCTGCCATATGAACCGGTTCAGTTCGTCCCGGATCTCCGTTGACTTGGCCATGTCGCGCAGCACCGCCAAAAGGATCGTCAGCGTTGTCAGTCGTTGCTGGCCATCGACCACGTCTGCCTCTGGCTGCGACGCATCCTTGATCAGCACAATGCTTCCGAGGAAGTAGGGAACCGCTTCCTGGTGTGACTCTGGCTGCGCGGCGAGAATGTCGTCCAGCAACTCACTGGCTTGATCTTCCGTCCACGAATACGGACGCTGGTAGGGCGGGATCGAATATACGAAATCGTCGGAGAAGATTTTCTCCAAGCGATACTCTTCAGCTTTCAAAGACGTGGCCATCACTGCTCTCTTGGTCACAATATTGTCGGCCGACTAACCCACCCGACGGCGTGACGCTTGGCCGAGTGGGACGGGCACTGTCCGTCCCTTGATAAGTGGAAGATCACTGTTTCTCCAACGTTTTCCGGCCTCGAACCCTGCCAAGTGCCGTCATCGGCACGCGTTCCACTACCAGCAACCCCATCGGCTACGCCTCCTGCATGTTCGGTCTCTGTCTCGCTCGATAGCGATGGAAACAGGGCGCGCAGTTTTGGCGGGGTCGCAAGTCAGGCCATTGGAAAGGCGAGGAAAATTTTGACCGAACCGGAATCGGCGCGGTTCGCCCGACCAGAGACGAGAGGCCATTCAGAGACGGAAAACGCTTCGCACCCGCTGCTCAGCGGTTCGCACCCAGCCGGCAAACCCTTTTGAAAACGGGAGAAATTCCGCCACGGGTAGGCGACCTGAACGGGTTCGAAAGGGTGTTAGTGGCGGAGGGAGAGGGATTCGAACCCTCGATACGGTTTCCCGTATACACGCGTTCCAGGCGTGCGCCTTAAACCACTCGGCCACCCCTCCGGCAGGACATTGACGCCACTGTTGCGGTGGCATCTCCGGTCTGCGTTGCGGTGTATACCGCATGGCCAGCCAAGCGCAAGGGTCGGCGCGCGCGTTGCCTGAAAAATTCGCGACCGGCCTCCGTCGGCGGGTCAATCAGCGATGGCGAAGGCATCGATGTCGTGATGGGGCAGGGCGGACGGGGTGACGTAGACGGCATCGGCGCGCAGGGTGAAGCTGGCGCTCCAGGGGTTCCTCGCGCGCCAGGCACGCACCGCGCGGTTGAACAGCCTGTGCTTGCGTGCGCCGATCGCGGCCTGCGCCAGATCGAGCCGCGCGCGGGCCTTCACCTCGACGAAGATCACCGTTGCGCCGCGCTTCATGATCAGATCGATCTCGCCTCCCGAGGCCGCGAAACGGCGCTCGAGCGGGCGATAACCCTTGCAGAGCAGGAAGCCCATCGCCAGCCATTCGGCGAGATGCCCGCGCAACAATGCCCGGCGGCGCTTGCGCCTGGCGCCTTGTGCGCCTTGCTCGCCTTGCGTGCTCTGCGCGGGATCGCCTTCCCGCCAGGCTTGCGGATCCCTGCGCATCAGGCGCCCTCCCCGGACGCATCGCGCGAAAGCGCGACGGCGCGGGCATAGACCTCCCGTTTGGGCAGGCCAAGCCGCGCCGCGACGAGCGCGGCGGCATCCTTGACGCTGTGGGAGGCGAGCGCGTCGCCCAGGGCGATGTCGAGATCGCCCATCGCATCGGCGCGCCGGTCTTCCTCCGCCGCCTCACCGATCAGCACCACGATCTCGCCCCTGGGCGGGCCTTCTTCGGCGAATTGCGCAGCGAGTTCCGCGAGGCTGCCCCGGCGCACCGTCTCGAACATCTTGGTCAGTTCACGCGCCACGACGGCCGGACGCGGGCCGAGCACCGCCGCGGCATCCGCCAGCATGGCTGGCAGACGCTTCGCTGATTCAAACATCATCAGCGTGCCCGGAATCGTCGCAAGCGCCGCCAGCCGGTTGCAGCGCGCCCCGGATTTCGACGGCAGAAAGCCTTCGAAGAAGAAGCGGTCACTCGGAAGGCCGGAGACGACCAGTGCCGTCAGCACCGAGGAGGGGCCCGGTATCGGCGTGACCGGCAAGCCTTCCTCGATGGCGGCCTGCACGAGCTTGTAGCCGGGATCGGAGACGAGCGGCGTGCCTGCATCGGAGACGAGCGCAAGCGCCTCCCCGGCCTGTAACCGCGCGATCATGCGCGTGCGCACGCTTTCAGCCGAATGCTCATGATAGGCGACGAGCGGCGTGGTGATGCCGTAATGCGCCATCAGCCGGCGGGTGATGCGCGTATCCTCGGCAAGGACCGCGTTCGCGGCGGCGAGAATGCGCAGGGCGCGCAGCGAAACATCCTCGAGATTGCCGATCGGTGTCGCAACGACATAAAGTCCGCACGAAAGGGGCTGTGTCTCGGCGGCGAGGCCGAAGGCGGTGAACACGCCGTGGCGCCCGGTACCTTGCGCAGCGGGTGCGCCCGGCGCATCCCCGCCGATCGCCTCGGTACGGGCCGGGTACTGCGCCGTCGCTGGGCGATTCGGAATCGGCGGTTTCGCCATCTGCATCATCTCCCGGCAATGGTCACGGCGGCGGGGCTACCGGCTGTCCTTGCCGGATTCAGGTGAATTTGCGCATTCGTGACTTGACACGCGTATGAAATCGTTAACCAAACCATTAACGTGTCGGTGTTAAATGTCGACCGCATCCGTAACCAAGGCGCCGCCTGACCGCAAGACGAGGGATGATCCCATGACCGCGCCCCGCCGCCCCGGCAATCTTCCGCTTCCGCTCGCGACGCATGCCGCCGATGGCGCGCGCCCGCATCGACTGCCGAGCCGCCGGCTCGTTGCGGGCCTCCTCACCGGTGGGTTGGGGCTGACCCTGGCCGGCTGCATCACGCCCTTCTCCGGACAGCCGCCGGGGCTCGTCGGCGGCGGCCCGCAAGACGACCGGGACGATTCCATCGGTGACGGTACGGTGCGCGTGGCGCTGATCCTGCCGCTTTCCGCATCAGGTGCCGGCGGTGCAGCCGCGCGCGATCTGCGCAACGCCGCCGAGATGGCGCTCGCGGAATTCGACGATCCGCAGATCCGGCTGGTCGTCAAGGATGACCGTGGTGCGGCTTCCGAGGCGCGCCGTGCCGCGCAGGAGGCGATCGCGGAAGGGGCCGAGTTGATCCTCGGCCCGCTTTTCGCGGCTTCCGTGCAATCGGCAGGCGACGTGGCGCGCGAGAATCGCGTCCCGATGATCGCCTTCTCGACCGACGCCTCGGTGGCGCGCCCAGGCGTCTATCTGATGGGTTTCCTGCCGCGTGACGAGGTGGCGCGCATCGCGGCCCATGCCGCACGCGAAAACCGCCGCGATATCGCCGCGCTGATCCCCGAGAGCGGCTATGGCGAGGTGGCGGAGGCCGCCTTCCGGCGGGCTTCTGATGCGCGTGGTCTGCGCATCATTGCACGGGAGCGCTATCGTCCCGGTTCACCCCAGGATGCCGTACGGCGCCTTGCGAACGCGATTGCCGGCCCGTCGCCGCGCGTCGATGCGCTGTTTATCCCCGACACGCCCGATTCGATGCCTGCCGTGGGGCGCGCGCTGTCGCAGGCGAATTTCGATCCCGCCCGCGTCAAGCCGATCGGCACCGGGGTCTGGAACGATCCGTCGGTGCTGTCATTGCCGGCCCTGCGTGGCGGCTGGTTCGCCGCGCCGCCCCAGGCCGGGTTCGATGCTTTCGCGCAGCGCTTCCGCATGCGTTTCGGCTCCGACCCGGTGCGGATCGCCAGCCTCGCTTATGACGCCGTCTCCCTCGCGGCGGCGCTGACGCGCACCCAGGGTGAGCAGCGCTTTGCGGAGGGGATCCTCACCAACAGCTCCGGTTTTGCCGGCGCCGATGGCGTCTTCCGCTTCAACCAGGATGGAAGCAATGATCGCGGCTATGCGGTCTACGAAGTGCGCGACGGCGCGGCGGCGACGATTTCGCCCGCGCCGCAATCCCTGGAAGCCTGAGGGCAGCGTCGCTCGGAATGCGAGGGTGCCGCAGGGAGATGTCTGGCGGGGGTTGCCGAGGACGCCCCTGCGACCAATATGCCCAGTGAATTCGGGCAAGGCCATGCGTGCATGGGACGATGTGCTCTCCGGCGGGACGGGGCCCCTGAGTGGCCGTTTTGAAGGTTCGAGGCAGATGAACACTTTCAGCGATGTCTTCGTGCTTGTGGCGGTCGGTGCCGTAGTGCTGGTTCTGGCGCTCGGCCTGGTCAACATGATGCGTGGCGGCTCGGCCAGCAGATCGCAGAATTTGATGCGCGCGCGTGTGCTGCTGCAGGCTCTTGCTCTCGTCGTGATCATGGGCGTGGTCTGGTACCGGGCGCTGTAGAGCGCCGGGCGGATGCCGTATACCCGCCTTCTGCGCTAAGATTACATTGACAGAGCAGGTCTTGATCATACAATCCGAGCGCCGCCCTTTCCGGGCGGCTCTTTGTTTTGCGATCCGCCCACGGCGGAGCATCAGCCAGAAGGAACAGTTCCGTGAATTCGCCCCTCGTCCCGAACTACGCCCGCGTGCCGCTCGCCTTCGAAAGAGGCGAAGGATCCTGGCTCGTGACGCGACGCGGGGAGCGATATCTCGACTTCGGTTCCGGCATTGCCGTCAACAATCTGGGCCATGCCCACCCCGGACTCGTCGAGGCGCTGAAGGCGCAGGCGGAAAAGCTCTGGCACGTCTCTAATCTCTTCGAAATTCCGGAGGGCGAGCGTCTCGCGCAGCGCCTCGCGGATAACAGTTTCGCCGATCAGGTGATGTTCTGCAATTCCGGTGCGGAGGCCAATGAGGCCGCCATCAAGATGGCGCGGCGCTATCATTATCTGAAGGGCCAGCCCGAGCGCTATCGCATCCTCACCTTCTCCGGCGCCTTTCACGGGCGCACCCTCGGCACCATCGCTGCGGGTGGCCAGGCCAAGTATCTGGAAGGTTTCGGGCCCAAGGCAGAGGGGTTCGACCAGGTTCCCTTCGGGGATCACGAGGCGATGCGCGCGGCGGTGACGCCGCAGACGGCTGCGATCATGATCGAACCGATCCAGGGTGAGGGCGGCGTGCGCGCCGTACCGCATGTCTGCCTGCGCGGATTGCGGGAATTGTGCGACGAGACCGGCATGCTCCTGATCTATGACGAGGTTCAGACCGGCTTCGGGCGCACGGGCAAACTGTTCGGTTACGAATGGGCCGGTGTCGCGCCGGACATCATGGCGGTGGCGAAGGCGCTGGGCGGCGGCTTCCCCGTCGGGGCGGTTCTCGCCACGGCGGATGCGGCAACCGGCCTGACGGCAGGCAGCCACGGGACCACCTTTGGCGGCAATCCGCTCGCCATGGCGGTCGGCAATGCGGTTCTCGACGTTCTGGAGGAGCCGGGCTTTCTGGATCAGGTCAACCGGACCGGCCTGCTTATGCGCCAGCGCCTCGCGGAGTTGCGAGACCGTTTCCCCGACATCATCGGCGAGATCCGCGGTGCGGCGCTGATGTCCGGCCTGCGGCTCAACATTCCCAATGCCGATTTCGTCGCCGCCACGCGGGCGCAGCATCTTCTGTGCATCCCCGCCGGCGACAATGTCGTGCGGCTCTATCCGCCGCTGACCATCAGCGAAGCCGATCTGATAAAGGGGCTCCAGCGCATCGAAGCCGCCTGTATCGCCCTGCAGGACAACATGCCGGCAACGGCAAAGGCGGGAGCATCGGCATGAACGACAGCATGACCCCTCCCCGGACAAAGCCGCGTCATTTCACCGATCTGGCCGTCATGGATGGCGGCGAACTGCGTCGCATTCTCGGCCTCGGCGCGGCGATCAAGGCGAAGCGCCGCAAGGGCACGCCGTCGGCGGTGAAGCCGCTCGCCGGCAAGACGCTGGCCATGGTCTTCGACAAACCCTCGACGCGCACGCGCGTGTCGTTTGATGTGGGCATGCGTGAGCTCGGCGGTGAGACGCTGATGCTCACCGGTGCCGAGATGCAGCTCGGGCGCGGCGAGACCATCGCCGATACCGCCCGCGTGCTCTCGCGCTACGTCGATGCCATCATGATCCGCATCCTCGAGCAGGAGGCGATGCAGGAGCTGGCCGACAATGCCGAGGTTCCAGTCATCAACGGCCTCACCAAGGACACGCATCCCTGCCAGATCATGGCGGATGTGATGACTTTCGAGGAGCATCGCGGATCGATTGCCGGCGCCACGGTGGCGTGGACGGGCGATTCGAACAATGTGCTCACCTCCTGGATCCATGCGGCGGCGCGTTTCGACTTCACCATCAACGTCGCCACCCCGGCGGAGCTCGCGCCGCCGGCGGAGATCGTCGCCTGGGCCCGCGCAAACGGCGCGCGTCTCAACCTGACCACCGATCCGCGCGCGGCGGTCTCCGGCGTACAGGCCGTCGTCACCGATTGCTGGGTCTCCATGGGTGACGAGGATGAGGGGCGGCGCCACAACCTGCTCAAACCCTATCAGGTCGATACCGATCTGATGGCGCTCGCCGACAAGGACGCGTTGTTCATGCATTGCTTGCCTGCCCATCGCGGCGAGGAAGTGACCGATGCCGTGATCGACGGTCCGCATTCCGTCGTCTTCGACGAGGCGGAGAACCGCCTGCATGCCCAGAAGGGCGTACTGGCCTGGTGTTTCGGTCTCGAGGCGGGTCTTTGGGAGGCGGTATGAGCGTGCCGTTCGACGGCGCCGACGACCTGATCCTGCCCTTCGCGGTCGAGCCCCTCGACCTGCGGGGGCGGGTGGTACGGCTCGGCCCGGCCATCGATACCATGATCAAACGCCACGGCTATCCCGAAGCCGTGGCGCGCGTCCTCGGCGAGGCGGCAGCGCTGACGGCCCTGCTTGGCTCCGCCTTGAAATTTGAAGGGCGCTTCCAGTTCCAGACCCGCACGGACGGGCCGGTCGAAATGATCGTGGTCGATTTCGACACGCCCGATCGGCTGCGTGCCTTCATCCGCTTCGATGCGCAGCGTGTGGCGCAGAGCGTCGCGGCGGGTGAGGGCGATACCGCCCGTCTTATCGGCCATGGCCATCTCGCCATGACCATCGACCAGGGCCCGGCCATGAACCGCTATCAGGGCGTCGTCCCGATGGAAGGCCAGAGCCTCGAAGAGGCGGCACATCAGTATTTCCGTCAATCCGAGCAGATCCCGACGCGCGTGCGCCTCGCCGTGGCCGAGCAGGTCGGTGAATCCGGCTCGACCTGGCGGGCGGGGGGGCTGCTCGCGCAGTTCATGCCCGCCTCCATCGACCGCCAGCGCCAGGCCGATCTCGATCCGGGTGATGCGCCGGCAGGGACCGTGACGCAATCGGACGACGGCGAGGATGATGCCTGGCGCGAGGGCCGGGCGCTGGTCGACACAATCGCCGATCACGAACTCGTCGATCCCGGCCTGTCGAGCGAGCGGCTGCTCTATCGCCTGTTCCACGAACGTGGCGTACGCGTCTTTTCCGGCCAGCCAATGCGCGAGGGCTGCAATTGCACGCGTGATCGGATCATGCGCATGCTCGCGAGCTTCTCCGCGCCTGAGCGCAGGGACATGGTCCGCGATGACGGGCGCATCGGCGTCACCTGCGAATTCTGCTCGCGCCAGTACGAGCTCTCCCCGGAAGAGGTCGAGGCTGCGGTGGAAGAGGGCGGCGAGAGCTGAGCCCGAAGCGCAGGGATGGCGCGCTCTACTCCGAATCGCGCAAAAGCGTCACATGGCCCATCTTGCGTCCGGGGCGCGCCTCTTCCTTGCCGTAGAGCGTCAGGCGCGCCCTCGGATCGGCGAGATGTTGCTGCCAGGCCCCGACATCATCACCGATCAGGTTGTGCATTGCGACCCGCCCGTAGCGCCCGGCAGGGCCCAGCGGCCAGCCGCAGACGGCGCGGACATGCTGCTCGAATTGCGAGGTCTGTGCGCCGAAATCGGTCCAGTGCCCGGAATTGTGCACACGCGGGGCGATTTCGTTGACGACGAGGGCCTCGGCTCCCGCCACGTCGCGGGTGAGAAAAAGCTCCACGGCGAAGACGCCGACATAATCGAGCGCGCCGGCGATGGCATGGGCGATCTCGCGCGCCTGCTGCGCCGTCGCGGCGCTCACTGCGGCGGGTACACTGGTCAGGGCGAGGATGTGGTTCTCGTGGCGGTTCTCGCAGATGTCGAAGGCCGCGAAGCTGCCATCGGGCGCGCGGGCGGCGACGACGGAGAGCTCGCAGACGAAATCGACGAAGCCTTCCAGAATCGAGGGCGCCCCCTTCATGGCGGCAAGCGCGCCATCCGTATCACCCGCTTCGCGGATCGCGGCCTGGCCCTTGCCGTCATAGCCGAAGCGGCGCGTCTTCAGGATGGCGGGCATGCCGATGGCGCCGAGCGCCGCCTGAAGGTCGCCGGCATCGTCCACCGGGCGGAACGGGGCCGTGGCAATGCCGAGATCCGCGACGAAGCGTTTCTCGGCAAGGCGATCCTGGCTCGTGGCGAGCGCGCCCACACCGGGGCGCAAGGGCACCAGACCGGCGACCAGCGCGGCGGCTTCGCGCGCCACGTTCTCGAATTCATAGGTGGCGACATCGACGCTCTGCGCGAAAGCCGTGAGCGCCGCTTCGTCGGTGAAGGGCGCGCAGGTGGTCACATCGGCCAGCGCGAAGGCGGGGCTCGCCGGCGTATCGTTGAAGACATGCACCCTGAGCCCGAGCCGCGCGGCGGCGGAGGCGATCATGCGCCCCAGCTGGCCGCCGCCGAGAATGCCGAGCGTCGCGCCGGGTGCGATGATCGTCTCGTTCATGATGCCTCCGAGGGGCGCTCTGCGACACTTTCGCTCTGCGCTTGCCGCCACAGGTCGAGCCGCCCGGCAAGCGCGTCGTCGCTGAGCGCAAGCACGGCTGCGGCGAGGAGCGCCGCATTGACGGCGCCAGCACGCCCGATCGCCAGCGTGCCCACAGGTATGCCGGCGGGCATCTGCACGATGGAGAGCAGGGAATCCTGCCCCGACAGCGCCTTCGATTCCACCGGCACGCCGAAGACCGGCAAGGGCGTCAGCGCCGCCGTCATGCCCGGCAGATGCGCCGCCCCGCCCGCGCCGGCGATGATCACCTTGTGACCCGCCGCGCGCGCGCCCTGCGCAAAGGCATAAAGCCGCTCGGGGGTGCGGTGCGCGGAGACGATGCGGGTGTCATGCGCAATGCCGAGCGCGTCGAGCGTTTCTGCCGCATGGTGCATCGTCGCCCAGTCGGACTGGCTGCCCATGATGATGGCGACCGGCGCCGCTTCGCCGTCTTCACTGTGCTGCTTCATCCTCGCGCCTCGCGCCATTGCCTGAAAGCGAGGTGGATAAACGAGGCGGGGCCGCATCACAAGAGCATGACGCTGCGTGGCCCGTGCAATATCCCGGCAGGCCTCAGCGGGCGCCTGCGGGGCGATGGCGCAATTTGTCCTGCGAGGCGACGAGCGCGCCGGCGACGATCAGGAAACAGGCGACCCACAGCGTCATGCTCGCCTGCGCGAAACCGGCAAGGATCAGCGTGAAGGTGGAGATCACCGGTGCCGAATAGGCGCCCACGCCGAGCAGCCGGATATCGCCGCGCTTGCAGCCGATATCCCAGGCATAGAAGGCGGCGCCGACCGGGCCGAGGCCCAGCGCCATGACCGCAGCCCATTGCACGGTGCCATCCGGCCAGATCGTCGTCTCGAAGGCAAGATGGGTAATGACGCCGAGCAGTGATGCGCCGATGCAGAAGCCGGTCACCGCATCGGTGGGGACGCTGGTAAAGCGGCGCGAGAGCACGGAATAGCCTGACCAGAACAGGGCCGAGCCCATGGCGCAGAGATAACCGGGCCAGTCTTGTGCGAGATCGACGCCACTGCCGCCTCCCGACAGCACCACCACCCCGCCGAAGCCGATCACCGCGCCGATGAAATGGTGGCGGCGGAGTCCCTCGCCCGGGAGCAGGCCGGAGAACAGCACGATCAGCAACGGCCAGAGATAGTTGATCAGCGTCGCTTCCGCCGGCGGGGCGAGTTTGAGCGCGGCAAAGAACAGCGCATGGAAGCCGAACAGCCCGCCGATGCTGAACGCGTAGACCCGCCAGCTCTGACGCAAAGCCGCGCGGCGATGCGGCTGCGCGATCATCACCGCGAGCCCGAGCGCGCCGCCGATGGTGAAACTCATGGCGTTGAGTTGGAAGGGCGGAATTGCGCCGGTCGCGGCGGTGAACAGGGCGAGCACCCCCCAGGACAGGATGGCGAGGCTGCCGATGGCGGTGGCGAGAGCGGGTGACATGGGGTCCCTGAGTCAAAAACGCGCATCGCTTTGCGACGGGCTGCGCGATGACGCAAGGAGCTGGGGCGGTCCTTCAGCAAAACCGCGAGATTCCATCGCGAAAACTTCTCCTGTTGAAAACGAATCAGTGCGCCGGGGGACTCTTGCGCCCGAGTCACCGCGTTGTGTAGGGTCTCAGCCATCAGATCAGTCATCTGATGCGGCGAATTCCCCAGCCTTCGCAAGCAGGGCGCGCGATCGTGAGCGATCGTCCGCGAGGGAGAGGGATTCTGGGAACGGCGAGCCCGCGAGGAGGCGGTATGACGGATACGAGCGCGACCTGGAACGACGAACGCGTCGAGCAGCTCAAGAAGCTCTGGGCCGAAGGCAAGAGCGCCAGTCAGATCGCGGTGGAGATCGGAGGCATCAGCCGCAACGCGGTAATCGGCAAGGTCCACCGCCTTGGTCTCGCCGGGCGCCCCAAGGCCGGAAGCGCCAGCGGTGGGCGCAGCCGTGGC
Organism: Saliniramus sp.; assembly: GCF_035311605.1. Classification (NCBI taxonomy): domain Bacteria; kingdom Pseudomonadati; phylum Pseudomonadota; class Alphaproteobacteria; order Hyphomicrobiales; family Salinarimonadaceae; genus Saliniramus; species Saliniramus sp. The sequence continues at coordinate 8,285 of NZ_DATGCW010000057.1, read as the reverse complement.
GGTAACGGCGAGGCGAAAGCCGGCGATGCGGGCGCCCAGGCGGTGACATCGGCAAATACGGTGCCTGCGGCATCCGCGCAGGAAGCAGCCGATGCGGCGCCGGCGGAGTGCATGGATCGCCAGCCAGCCATACAGGATGCTGAACCCGGCAACACGCCCTCCCCGCGCAGTGCGGCAGCGGCCTCTGCGGGCAATGCCGCTTCGGCGGGTTCACAGCGCAGGGCTTCCGGCGTTACCGGCAGTGCAGGCGCAGCGCCGCGCAGCGGCAAGGTCGAGCCCGTTCCGGAATTCGAGCAGCATGTGACCATCATGGAACTGCGCGAGGGGATGTGCCGCTGGCCGATCGGCGATCCGACCTCGGCCGAGTTCCGCTTCTGTGGTGCGCGCGCGGATATCGGGGTCCCCTATTGCAATCACCATGCACGTATCGCCTATCAGCCGGCTGCCGACCGGCGGCGCGAGCGCAAGGCTGCCAACGGCTGATCCGGGAAACCGGGCTGACACGGGACTGAAGCGGGGGGCGCGTGAGCGCCCCTTTTCCATTCATGCTCACACGGGCTGCGGCCAAACCGGCCGCAACGCCACTTTCGCACAAGCCTCGTCGGCAAGATTGCTTTCGTATTCTGGCGCCGGTTGCGTGATCCGGCGCGCCGGGCACGGGGGCATTCATGAGTCAGGCGGTCGCGGGTGAGGGCATCGGTCTCGTGCAGAGGCGCGGGATGGAAGTGAGCTTTGCCGCGGGCATCGTGCTGATCCTCACGATCCTGTTTCTGCCGATCCCGAAATTCATCATCGATATGGGGCTTGCGATCTCGATCGCGCTCTCGGTGCTGATCCTGATGGTGGCGCTCTGGATCAACAAGCCGCTGGAATTCTCCGCTTTCCCCACCGTCCTTCTGATCGCCACCATGTTGCGGCTGGCGCTCAACGTGGCGACGACGCGGCTGATCCTCGCCAATGGTGACGAGGGCGGCGCGGCGGCGGGCCATATCATCGACGGCTTCGCCCGGATGGTGATGAGTGGCGATTTCGTCATCGGCATCATCGTCTTCGTGATCCTGGTCACGGTGAATTTTCTCGTCATCACCAAGGGCGCCACGCGTATCGCGGAAGTCGGCGCGCGCTTCACCCTCGATGCCATACCCGGCAAGCAGATGGCTATCGATGCTGATCTCTCCGCCGGGATCATCGACGAGAAGGAAGCCCAGCGCCGCCGGCGCGAGCTCGAGGAGGAGAGCTCGTTCTTCGGCTCCATGGACGGCGCCTCGAAATTCGTACGCGGCGACGCCATTGCCGGGATCATCATCACGGCGGTGAACCTGTTCGGCGGCATCATCATCGGCACCACCCGCCACGGAATGCAGCTCGGCGAGGCAGCCGATGTGTTCACGCGGCTCTCCGTCGGCGACGGTCTGGTGACCCAGATCCCCGCCCTGATCGTCGCACTCGCCGCCGGCCTGCTGGTCTCGAAGGGCTCGACGCGCGGTGCCGCCGAACAGGCGGTGCTGGGCCAGCTCGGCGCCTATCCGCGTGCGCTTTTTGTGGCAGCCAGCGTGATGGTCCTGCTCGGCGTCACCCCGGGCCTGCCTGGGCTGCCGCTCTTCGCGCTCGCCGCCCTGCTGGGCTTCGTCGCCTGGATCGTGCCGCGCAAACGCGCCGAGAGCGAAGCGCTCAAGGCCGAAGAGGCGAAGGCCGAGGAGGTGCGTGTCCAGGAGGAGAGCCGCGACTCGGTCAAGGAATCGCTCAAGACGGCGGAGATCGAGCTCATTCTCGGCAAGCAGCTCGCCACCGAGCTCCTCACCGCCCATGGCGAACTCGCGGCCCGGGTCGGCAAGATGCGCCGCAAATTCGCCCGGCAATACGGTTTTGTCGTGCCCGAGATCAAGCTCTCGGATTCCCTCATCCTCGCACCGAAATCCTACGAGATCCGCATCCACGGCACGACGGTCGCGACGAGCGCACTGCGCGTGGGCGAGGTGCTCGTGATCACCGGCGATGCCGGCAAGCCGGACGTCCCGGGTGATCCTGTGCGCGAGCCGGCCTTCGGCATGAACGCCATGTGGGTCTCGGAGAGCTATGCGGCGGAAGTGCGCCGGGAGGGATTCACGCCGGTGGACATCGTCTCGGTCTTGCTGACGCATCTCTCGGAGACCATCCGCAACAACCTGCCTTCGCTGCTCTCCTACAAGGACATGCGCGCGCTGCTCGACCGGCTCGATCCGGAATACAAGCGCCTGATCGACGATATCTGCCCGGCGCAGATCTCCTATTCCGGCCTCCAGGGTGTGCTCAAGCTGCTGCTCGCCGAGCGCGTCTCGATCCGCAACCTGCATCTCATCCTGGAAGCCATCGCCGAAATCACGCCGCATGTGCGCCGCTCCGAACAGGTTGTCGAGCATGTGCGCATGCGTATGGGCCAGCAGATCTGCGGCGATCTCACCGAAGGCGGGGCGCTGAAGGTGCTGCGACTGGGCACGCGCTGGGATCTCGCCTTCCATCAGGCGGTCAAGCGCGACGCCAAGGGCGAGGTGATCGAGTTCGACATCGACCCGCGCCAGCTCGAGGAATTCGGCCAGGCCGCGTCTGCCGCCATCAAGGAGCGTATGGCGCAGGGCCACAACTTCGCCCTCGTCGCCGCCCCCGATGCACGCCCCTATGTGCGCATGGTGATCGAGCGCCTCTTCGCTACCCTGCCAGTGCTCTCGCACGTGGAGATCCCGCGCGGGGTCGAGGTGGAGACGCTGGGCGCGATCTCGTGAGCCTGATCTCCACCGACATGATCCTGGCCACCTTCGTGGTCTTCTGCCGCGTGGGGGCCTGCCTGATGATCATGCCGGGTTTCTCCTCTGCCCGGATTCCGATGCAGGTGCGGCTCTTCGTGGTGATCGGGCTGAGCCTCGCCATGAGCCCGATGCTGATGCCGGGCATCACGCCCGCTATCGCCGGGACGGGCCTTGCCGGCCTCGTCGGGCTGATCGTGACGGAGAGCCTGATCGGCGCACAGTTCGGGCTGGTCGGGCGGCTGTTCTTCCTCGCGCTCCAGACCATCGGCCAGGCGATCGCCATGTTCATGGGTTTCGGCATGATGGCCGGTGTGGCTATCGACGAGCCCGACCCGGTTCCGGCCCTGACATCCTTCATGATGCTCTCGGCGACGGCATTGCTGTTCATTACCGACCAGCACTGGGAGATCATACGCGGGCTCACGGGGACCTATGTCCTGCTGCCGCCCATGGGCGGTTTCGACGCGCAATTCTCGCTGATCCGCATTGCCGATACGCTCTCGGAAGCCTTCGTGCTGGCGCTGCAGATCGCATCGCCGTTTCTGGTCTTCTCCTTCCTTTTGAACTTCGCCATGGGCGTCATGAACAAGATGATCCCTCAGGTGCCGGTCTATTTCATCTCGTTGCCCTACATGATCATGGGTGGCTTGCTGATCTTCTATTTCCTTTCCGACGAAATCTTTGTGATGTTCAACCAGCGCTTCGGCGCCTGGCTCGCGGGAGGCTGATTGATGAGCGAGGCACGCGAACGGCTGCGCCGGCTCAAACGGCTTCAGGATGTGCAAAAGCAGCGCCACCGGCTGGAGGAATGGAAGCTCGCGCGCCTGCGCCAGGAGGAAAACGGCCTGCGCAAGGCACAGGAAGAGGTGCTCGACGCACTCAATGGCGACCATCCCCTGCACGGGCTGTTTCTCGCCGGCCTCGGTGCACGGGTGGGCAGTCTGGGGCGTGCCATCGTCGCAAAACAGCGCGCGGGCGCGCAACAGGCGGTGAAGACGCTGGAGCAGGGGCGCCGGCAGGACGTCGCCAAGAAATTCGTCTGCCGCGCCCGGCGCGATGCCGACGAAGAGGAGCGGCGCACGGATTTCCTCGATTACCTCGATCGCCATCTCGCGCAAACGGGGGAGGAGCCCTCGATGGCTGCGCCGGCGCCGGCATCCGGCGAAGCGCCGGACGGCAATGCTTCGGGGCGCAAGCCTGGCGTAAGCGCCGGGTTCTAACGTGAAACCCGTCACGTTCGCCTGTCCGATCGACGATGCAGGAGGTTAGAGCCGATGATCAACCCGCCTTCGGATATCATTCTGGATGTCGCGCGCGCGGCCGATCCCGGCAAGCAGGCGAGGGCGGCGCAACGCCTGGTCGCGCTGGCCGGCGACGGATCGGGAAATCCGCATGCCTTCGCCGCGGCGATGGAGAATTCCGGAAGGGATTCGGTTACCGCGCAAACGCCGTTTCGCGCCGCCGAGGCGCGCATCGCCATGCAGAACCGCGATGCGCTCGGCGCGGCGGGCAACGCCGGTTCGCCGGCCGGCAGCGCCGATCTGCGCAATCGGCTCGATCCGCTGGCCGGTGCCGGCGACCGGGACGATGCGTCGCGGCATGCGCCGACAGCCGGCAATCAGCCGATGGCGCCGGAACAGGAATTCGAGGCCTTCATTCTGCGCAGCTTCGTCGAGACCATGCTGCCCGACGATGCGACCGCCTCCTACGGCTCCGGCACGGCGGGCGATATATGGAAGGGCATGCAGGCCGAGCAGATCGGCAATGCGATGGCCCGCTCCGGCGGTATCGGCATCGCCGAACAACTGGCGAAGCTGCATCCCGACGATGCCCCGTCAGGGGGTGGTGCCGGCTTCGGCGTGACGCCGACACAGGCCGCAGCCGCCCTGCAGGCTTCCACTTCCGGCGAGGGGGATGCCGGCATGATCGAGCGTCTGATGGCGGGACCGGGCGATTCGGGAACACGCCCGGCGCTCAACGAGGTCGCGGCGGGCGACGACATCTTCTCCGATCCCCATGAAGCCAGCCTTTTCTTCGCCGGCTTATGGCGTAACGGTGGCTGAGGCAAAGCATTATCATGATATTCCATTCGCAGGACCAGACAGACATGCCAGCGGCGATGACGAGGCCGGCGCGTGCGCCAACGGACGAAACGGATGACCCGGCGCTGCTCTCGCAGGGCGGCACGCAAGCGGCCGCGCCGGCGATTGCGGTGTCGGCTACCTTTCCGGCATCGGGGCAATTCGCCTGCGATCAACCAATGAGCCCCGCAGCGCATACCGCGCTCGCGGTTGCGCAGCGGCTGGAGGCGCTCTTGCGCGAGGAAATAAGCTTGTTGCGCGGTGCCTCGGTGGACACGCTCAAGCAGATGAACCATCGCAAGAGCCAGTGCCTGCTCGAACTCAGCCGGGCGGCGCGGGCGCTGGGCGATGAGCCGGCCCCGCCGGCGCTCGAACAGGGGCTCGATCGCCTCAAACAGGTCGTCGCCGACAATCAGCAGACCCTGTCGACCCATATCGTCGCGGTGCGCGACATAGCCAGCCTGATCGCCGAGGTCATGCAGGCGCATGAATCGGACGGCACCTATGCCGATCGCCCGGCACCACGCCCGCCGTTGGGCGGGGCGCATGCTGCCGATTCCGGCGGCACGCTCCGGCCTGATCAGAAAGGCGCAAAGCCATGATGCGCATGATCGTGGCCGGATTCTGGCTCTGTCTTGTAACGCTGGCCTCGGGCTATGGCGCGGTGGAATACTTCACCCGCCAGGCCGGCGCGGCGACGGATGATTCCGGCTATTTTCAGGGCATCACTTACGAGACGACCCGTGCCATGACGGTGCCCGTCATCGCGGACGGAGCCGTCGAGGGATACGTGGTGGCGCAATTCGTCTACACGGCGCAGAGCAGCACGTTGCAGGCACTGGGTGTGCCGGCCGAATCCTTCATCATGGACGAGGCCTTCCACCAGATCTTTACCAGCGAGGATATCGATTTTCGCGCGCTGCGCCGTTTCGACACCCGCGCTTTCCTCGCGCAGCTGACGGAGCGGGTGAATGCCCGCCTCGATGGCCCGATCATACGCGAGATGCTGATCGAGGAGTTCAATTTCGTCGACGACAGCCAGTTGCGCTGATGAGGCGCGGGCACCGGCGAGCGGGGTGCATACCGGGATATCCGGGCTCGAAGCCGCTGCGATCCATGCGATTTGCCGCGACGACGGTCAGTACGACTACGCGTCCGGTCCCGACCGTGCCTGATCCGCCGGGATGAACCATCCGCGCACGCAGGCTCCGCAGCGCCGCTTCCACCGTCGATCAGATGTCGGGCCGCCTCGGCCTGCAGGGGGTTGCCCAGGAGATAACCCTGAGCCGTATCGCAGCCGATGGTGGCGATTGCCCTGTCTCGCGGCATCCTGGCAATTGCCCGCACCACCGCCATCGCATTCCCGATGCGTGCATCTTGCGCGAGAAGACCCATGCATTCAGCTGCGTTCTGGTGTGCCGCAGTTTTCAGCCGCAATGCCGTCAATCAGATCCTGCGCTTCGTTGCGCAGCATGATGAAGCGCTCCAGCCTGTCGAGGGTCTCGACGGCCTCGGTGCGCAGACGGAGAAGCTCGAGCAGATCGTTGCGATCACTGCGGGTGATGCGCGCTTTCAGGATGGTCTGGCGCTCGGTTTCGAGGGCTTCGTAGAGGCGCGTCTGCTCAGCGGAGCGCCGCTCGATTCGGATCTGGTCGACGAAGATTGCCGCCAGCGCATCGCAGCGCTCCTGGCCGGACAACCCTGCTCCGCCATCGGGGCGCGCGACCGGGCAATATTGCCCGCGCCAGCCCGCGACGATCGAGCGACCCTCGTCGAGGATGCGCAGGGCACGCCGGATCTCGCGATCGAAATCACGCATCTCACGGCTGCGCAGCATGGTGCGCAGCTCTTCCAGCCGCGCCTCGGGCGGGCGGGTCTCGTCATCCATCAACGCTTCGAAGTTCGCCAGTATGGTGGCCTGCTCGTCGTGGAGCGCCTCGATACGTGCATGCGCGGCGAGTTCCTCAGCATAGTCGAGGGCGAAATTCATGCAGTATTGCGGCTCCTGTCCCGTGCGCGCATCGGCATTTGCCGCCATCCCGATGGCGGCGGAACCCAGAACCAGCGCGATGACGCCCGCGCGACGGAAAAGACCCGTGATCATGCGTGGAACATGGCTCATCCCCGACATTTCGGCAAGATGCAGATCGTCACGTCACGAAGCGTCGATCATGCGCTCATCCCGGCAGGCCGATCCGGCGTATCTCCCAGATGAGTTCGACGCCGCTCGTCTCATGCACCCGCCGGCGCACTTCCTCGCCCAGCGCCTCGATATCGGCGGCTGTGGCATGGCCGTGATTGATCAGGAAATTGCAATGCATCGGCGAGACCTGCGCCTCGCCGATCTGCAACCCGCGACAGCCGGCGGCGTCGATCAGTTCCCAGGCCTTCATCCCGGGCGGGTTCTTGAAGGTGGAGCCGCCGGTGCGGGTATTGACGGGCTGCGTCGACGAGCGCGCCTCGGTGATCTCCTGCATGCGTGCGAGCAGCGCCTGCGGATCGCCGGGATAGCCCTGGAAAAGCGCTTGGGTGAAGATCATGTCGACCGCAACCGCGCTGTGGCGATAGGCGAAGCCCATAGCCGCATTGTCGAGCACGTGCAGCGCGCCCGTATTGTCGAGGGTCCGCACTGCGACGAGCACATCCTTCACCTCGCCGCCATAGGCCCCGCCATTCATGCGCAAGGCCCCGCCGATGGCGCCGGGAATGCCGCGCAGGAAGGTGAGCCCGTCGATCCCCGCCTCTGCCGCGATGCGCGCGACCTTCACATCCGCTGCCCCCGCCCCGGCGCGCACGCGATGACCATCCTCGACAGCAATCTGCGCAAAACCCCGCCCGAGCCGGATCAGCACGCCGGGCAGGCCGCCATCGCGGATGAGCAGGTTGGAGCCGCGCCCGATCACGGTGAGCGGGAGATCGCGGGGGCGCTGTGCGAGAAACAGCGCCAGATCCTCCTCGTCGGCAGGCTCGAACAGGATCTGCGCCGGCCCCCCGGTGCGAAACCAGGAGAGCGGCGCCGCCGGCGCATTCGCCGTGAGCGTTCCGCGCAGATCCGGGATCGCGGCGCGGATGTCCTGCGTGCGATCTGGAAAGCTTCTCACCTGCGGTCTCCATTCAGCGCAGCAAGCTGGTCAGGCAGGGCATAGGCCCATTGCGTGATGTTGCCGGCGCCCAGAAACATCACGTAATCGCCGGGCTCGGCCAGATCCGCGATGATTCCGGGCAGAGCGTCGGGCGTGTCGAGCGCCATCACCGAGCGATGCCCGCGCGCCTTCAGGCCCGTGACCAGCCCGTCGCGATCGGCGCCGGGAATATGGGCCTCGCCGGCGGCATAGACATCGGCGACGATCACCGTATCGGCATCGTTGAAACAGGTGCAGAAGTCATCGAACAGCGCATGCAGGCGGGTATGGCGATGCGG
>NZ_DATGCW010000056.1:0-13109 GCF_035311605.1 Saliniramus sp. | reverse complement strand
CGCGAGATCGCTGCCGATCTGGAACGCGCCGGAGCGCCGGTGACCCGCGCGGATCTCGAATCATATGAGGCGCGTGCGGTGCGCCCGCTCGGCCTGCGGCTGGCGGATGCGACCTTGTGGAACTTGCCGCCGCCGACCCAGGGCATCGCATCGCTGATGATCCTCGGTATGTTCGAGCGGCTCGGCGTGACGCGCGGCGACAGCCTCGACCATCATCACGGGCTGATCGAGGCGGTGAAGCGGGCCTTCGCCATCCGTGACCGGGTGGTGACAGACCCGGCCCGACTCGATGCCGATCCGGACGCCCTGCTCACCCCCGATGCGATCGCCCGCGAGGCGCGGGGCATCGACATGGCCCGCGCCGCCACCTTCCCGCTCGCCGCCGATCACGGCGATACGATCTGGACGGGCGCGATCGACCATCAGGGGCGGGCGGTCTCCTATATACAATCGGTCTACTGGGATTACGGCTCGGGGCTGGTCCTGCCCTCAACCGGCGTGCTGTGGCAGAATCGCGGCATGTCCTTCTCCCTCGATCCCGCCGCGCGCAACCCGCTGCAACCGGGCCGCAAACCCTTCCACACCCTCAACCCGGCGCTCGCGGTCTTCAATGACGGGCGGGTGATGTCCTATGGCTGCATGGGGGGCGACGGCCAGCCGCAGACGCAGGCGCAGATCTTCACGCGCTACCGCTTCGGCATGGATCCCGCTGCGGCAGTCGATGCGCCGCGCTGGCTGCTCGGACGTACCTGGGGGCAGGATTCGACCACGCTGAAGCTCGAAAACCGCTTTGACCCCGATATCGTCTCCGGTCTTGCGGCGCGCGGTCAGGTCGTGGAGGAAATCGGCATGCCCTATGCGGATCTGCTCGGTCATGCGGGCATGCTGGTGCGCCACCCCCGGGACGGGCTTATCGCGGCCACGCACGATCCGCGCGCCGGTGGTGCGGCACGCGGGACGGGGGGCGCATGAATCAGGTCCTGCCCGATCCGCGCGCGCGCTATGCGATTTATTTCGCGCCGCGCCCGAAGGCGCCGCTCTGGCGCTTCGGGTCGAGCGTCCTCGGTTACGATTCGGCGCGTGGCGAAGACGTGCCTCGACCGAATCTGGGCGCGATCACGCCGGAGCGGCTCGCGGAACTGACGCAGCGCCCGCGCATCTACGGCTTCCACGCCACGATCAAACCGCCGATCCGGCTCGCCGAGGGCTGCGACGAGGCCAGTCTGATCGCCGCGCTCGATGCCTTCTGCGCCGATTGCGCGCCGGTCACGCTGGCTCCGCTCGTCATCGCCGCGCTCGGTGAAGACGGTGATGACGCCGCTTTTCTCGCCTTGATCGAATCCGGTGCCGAACAGACACCGGCGCTGCGCGATCTCGAGGCGCGGGTGGTCATGGCGTTCGAATCCTTCAGGGCACCGCTCACGCCGGAGGAATACGCGCGACGCAATCCGCAAGCGCTGCCGCCGCGCAAGCGCGCATTGCTCGACCGTTACGGCTATCCCGCCGTCCTTGATGCCTTTACCTTCCATATGACCCTGAGCGGGCGGGTCTCGGGCCACGAGCGTGCGATGCTCGAAGCGGCGCTCGATGCGTTGCGACGGGAAATGCTGCCGGATGAGGCCGCCGTGATCGATCATCTGGCTCTGTGCCGGCAGTTGCCGGGCGAACCCTTTCGCATCCTGCACCGGGCCGGTTTCGGAAAAACGCGCCTTCCCTGATCGGGGCGCCGAGGCTGCCGGGCCGGCTTCAGAACAGGCGACGACGCAGCAATGTGGATTGCAGGGCGCTGAATTCCTGCGGCATCAAATCCTCGTCGCGCAGGGTTTCCACCTGACCCGCATTCGCCGACATCTTTGCAGCGGAGCCGGGGCCGGGATGCTGCATGCCGTTTGCCTGGTCATGCGCCATGGCCGGGTTTGTCCGGCGAGGCGCGAAACGCGCATCGCGGTCTGCCGACAAACTCTCCACCGCCAGGCTCTCCACCGCCAAACTCTCCACCGCCAGGCTCTCCACCGCCAAGTTCTCTCCGGACTCACGCATGCTGCCCGCGCGGCGCCAGCGGGCGATGACGGCGGCGATGTCGCTATGGGTCAGCGCCATTTCGCTGCGTGCGCCCAGATTGTTGCTCGGGCCCGGCAGGAACTGCGCCGGAAGACTGTCGAAACGGATGCGCATGGGCAGCGGCACGGCCTCTCCAAAAGCGAAGACCTCGCGAATGCCCAGAGCCGGAACGAAGGCGACGAGCGACTCCGCCGCATCCGAAACGGCACTCTTGACGATGGCCTGGTCGCGGTCATTGGCCATGCGCATGGCGAACAATGTGCTGCATTGCGAGATGATCGGCGGATCGAGATCGGCGGGGCGCTGGGTCACCAGGCCGAGCCCGATACCGTATTTGCGCCCCTCCTTGGCGATGCGCGAGATCGCCTTCTTGGTCGGGCCGAAACCGAGATGGCGCTCGGCGGGGGCGTAGCGATGGGCTTCCTCGCAGACGAAGAGCAGGGGCACGGCTCCGCCGCTCCACAGCCCGAGTTCGAAAGCCAGCCGCGCCAGCACCGAGACGACGGAATCGACCACCTCCGCCGGCAATCCGGCAAGCTGCATGACGGTAATGCGGCGCCTCTGATCAGTGAGGTTGAACAGGCCGTCGAGCGTCTCGACCATGGTATCGCCACCGATATTGGCATCAGCGAACATGAAGGCGTAGCGCGGATCCTGGGAGAGCGAGCGGATGCGCGCGATCAGACGCTGATAGATCGGCACCTCCGAGCGGTTCTCGAGCCGTCCCATTCCCTCGTCGAGCAGCCGCAAGAGATCCGCAAGCCGGTACGGAGCCGGCGTATCCACCGTGAAACCGCCCGTGCCGCCGCTGCCGGGCCGGCGCAGGCTTGCCCCCGCGCCGCTGCGTTCCTGGGCATAGGCGGCTTTCGCGTCCATGATCGCCTGGGCCAGCAGATTGACCTCGGCATCGACGCCGGGGCGGGCGCGAAACAGCGCATCGACGAATTCTTCGAAGGCGAACATCCAGAAGGGAAGCCGCAGGTTTTCCGGTGTGATCAGCCGCATCTGCGACGTCTCGAAGCAATTGGCGTATTCGGCATGCGGATCGAGCAGGAATATCCGCTGGCGCGGGCGTTCGGCGAGAACGGCGCGCAGCATCAGGGCGATGCCGCTGGACTTGCCGACACCGGTCGTGCCGAGCACCGCGAAATGCTTGTTCAGCATTTCGTCGATATCGATAAAGGCGGTGACCTGCGCATCGAGGGCGAGGGTGCCGAGCGCGACGGCGCGGCTGTCGCGCCGGGTATGGATGTCGCGCAAGGTGTCGCGCTGCATGGGCATGACCGGCGCGCCGAGCCGGGGATAGCTGCTCACGCCGCGCTGAAACACGCTGCGCCCGTCCGGCGATTGCAGGACTTCCCCGAGCATGTCGATCCGGGCGTGGGCACCGGTCTCTGCGCCAGCTTCGGTGATGGTGGTGATCACGGCTATGGTCAGCGATTGCGGCGTCGCGATTCCGATGAAATCGCCGACCGTGACACTATCGCGTGACGTCAGCCATATGCCGGCATGCGCCCCGGCCAGATCGACGAGTGTACCGAAGCCTGCATCCGCGTGGGCCGCGACGGTGATGGTCTCGATGCAATGATCCCTGTTCTGCATGATTTCCGTGGCCTGCCCCCGTGCGACGGCTTTCTCATCCGTCTGTAACGCGCCTGTCTATCGAACGCGACAGGCGACGTCATCCTCAAGGGAGAAAGGATGCCACGATGCGCGTTAATGCGGCGTTGCCGCGTCGATGCGGGATTGATCGGTTTGCGTTCCCGGCGCGATCCGGACTGCCGTTCCGGTGAGCGTGACCACGACATGATGCGCGGTATCACCGGATGTCTCGAAGCTGAAAGAGATACCGATCACCGCATCCGCGCCCAAGGCCGTCGCTGTCGCGATCGCCTCGGATGTGGCCTCTTCACGGGCACGCGCGAGTTCGTTCGCGTAATCGTGGCGACCGCCATTGTCGACGTTGCGAATGCCGGTGCGGAATTGCTTCACGACATCATGCCCGATCACCGCCTGGCCGATGACCAGGCCGCAATAATCGGTGACGGAATGTCCATCGAGTGAATCGGTCGTGGTCAACAGCATGCATGTCCTCATATCGTTACGGGTCGGCGGGCTGCAAAACCGGCGGTCGGAATCATGATTGCCCGAAACGGTTAAGTTTGGATGACCAGAATTATACGTAAGATTGTGTATGATTACGACCCGGTCCCGGCCCGGGCAATTGCCGGTTCACTTCAGGGGCTGCGTGGCCAGCGGAAATCATCAGCGCGCCCGGCAACCGGTGGCGGCGACACGCCTTCTTCGAGGACGCGCTCGGTGATGATGCGCGTGGCTGGATCGAGAGGCGGAGCACCGGACAGCAGGATACCCTGCGCGGAAACGTCGATGCGCGTCAGCGGCATGACGGGGCCGACAGGATCGCGGCGCGCGGTGTAGAGCAGGCCGGGTGCAAGGGGCAGTTCGCCGAGGGAACGCCGGATCAGCATGTCGATTGCGGCAATCCGCGCGGTTGCGTCATCCGCCGCTTCGATGGCGGCGCGTGCCACGGCGATCTCGTCGCGCGGGCGGGTGATCAGCCGCTGAATCTCGATATCGACGAAATGCGCCGCCTTGCGTGCGCCGGCTCCTGTGAGATGGATCCCGTCCGACGTGCGCAGCCGCGCCGGTTGTCCGGAGAGGTCCGGACCGGTGGCGCTGTAGCGGTCGTTCTCATCGACGAAACCCTTCCAGATATCGACATGAATCACGTCACTGCGCCGCAGGCGATCGCGCACGATCTCGTTGATCATGGCGAGATCGGTGGACAGCCGGCTGCTCTGCATGGGCGGCAGGCCGACCCAGATCAGGGGGATGCCGGCATCGGCAAAGGCCTGCGCGATGACATCGATGCGTCGGCCGTATTCCGCGCGCCAGGGATCGGAGAGCGGCGCGGCACTCGCCCCGTCGACCCGCAGCGCCTGACGGTCGTTCAGACCGATCTGCAGCACGGCTATGTCGAAGTCGGGCGCCTCGGCGAGAATGCGCGCGAGATTGCCGGGCCAGTCGAAGAAATCATCGCGCACCAGACCTGACGAGCCGCGTGCCTGGACGGAAACCGCGATATCCGCCTCCTCCTCCATCAGCGCCTGCAGGCCCTGCCCGAGATTGGTGGCCAGCGAATCACCGAAGACGGCGATACGGGTGGAAATGGCATCCGCCGCTCCCGGATCGGTCCTCAGCGGCGCTGGCGCAGCCGGTCTCGCTGGACGCGTCCGCCTCTGTTGCGCCGGTGCCGGCTCGGGCTCGGAGCGCTGAAACAGCCGCAGGAAGGCGTATTGCGCCGGTGTCGCCGGCGCGATGCCGGGCGCATCATCGGGCATCGCCGCCACGCCGTGCGGCGGGATGGCCAAGAGCAAGGAAAGGGCCATGACGAAGACCGGCAGCAGCCGGGCCATGCCGTGGCCGGATAGGATGATCCGCATCATGTGTCCATGATAGCGCAAGATTGCGCGCAGGTCAGCGCTCTTCCCGTCCGGCGGCAGGGCAGGGACGCGCCAGTCCTCAGCGATTCGCGCGCAACCTCTCCAGCAGCGCCATATTGGCATAGCCGTCCGCCGGCAGGCCGCGCCCGCGCTGGAAATTGCGTACCGCTTCGCGCGTCTTCGAGCCGAACATGCCGTCGATATCGCCGCGATAATAGCCCAGATTCTGCAAATGGCGCTGCAATTCCTCACGCTGGGATGTGTTCATGCGCGGCTCGTTGCGCGGCCAGCTCGCCTGCACTGCGGCGCCGCCCGTCAGCCGATCACCCAGAAGCGCCACGCCGAGCGCATAGGCATCGGAGGAATTGTAGCGCTTGATCACGTCATAATTGGCGGTGACAAGGAAGGCCGGGCCGTTCGAGCCGGCGGGCTGGAACAGGCTCGCCTCGCCACGATTGGGCAGCGAACCACCGGCTGCGGGGCTGAGGCCGAGGCGCGCCCATTGCCCGAACGAGGCCTTCTCGACGCCGTAATCGAAATTCGAGGGCAGACGCACCTCCATGCCCCACGGCAGCCCCGGCTGCCAGCCGTGTTCGCGCAGATAATTCGCGGCCGATGCCAGCGCGTCGGGGACCGAGTTCCAGATGTCCCGGCGCCCGTCACCATCGCCGTCGGCGGCAAAACGCAGATAGCTCGTGGGCATGAATTGCGGATGCCCCATCGCGCCGGCCCAGGACCCCTTCATCGCGTCACGGGAGATCTTGCCCCTTTCGAGGATTTCGAGTGCCGCCAGAAGTTCACCCTGGAAGAAATCCCCCCGATGGCCCTGATGGGCGAGCGTGGCCAGTGAACGGAAGACGTCCTTTGAGCCCTTGTAGCCGCCGAAATTCGTCTCCATTCCCCAGATCCCGAGCACGATCGCCTGCGGCACGCCATAGGCGCGCTCCACTGCTGCAAGCGTCTGGCCGTGGCGCGAACGCGCCTCGTTGCCGAGCCGTATCCGGGTGGCGGAGACCGCGCCGTCGAGGTAGTCCCAGATCGGGCGCGCGAATTCCGGTTGACGCCGGGTCAGGCGGATCACTTCCTGATCGGGCGTGACCCCTGCGAAGGCACGGTCGAAGGTGGCGCGCGACACGCCGCGACGCTCCGCCTGCGAGCGCAGGCTCTCGAGGTAGGCCGAGAAATCGGCCGGGCGGGTGCTGGCGCCGACATCGTTCCGGCTTGGTGCATCAAGCGATACGGCCTGGATGGAGCCGGTGCGTTGCGAATCATTGCGTTCGGCGAAGGCATTGCCGCCGATACAGCCGCCCAGCGGCAGGATCAGCGTTGCGCAGAGCGCACCGCGCAGGCGAGCCCGAACGGATGGCCGCAACGCTGGCGGCTGAACGGCAGAAGGACGGCGGCGCATCGGGAATATCCTCGTCTCGGGCACAGGTTTCCTCAAAGCATCAAATCATGATGAAGGAATGCTTAACCGGCAAGCTGCCGGAAGATGACGAAATCGTCATCTTCCGGACACGCCCGTGCCATTGCCGGGCGACCATGCTGAGCGCATCGAAACACGGATCAGGACCACATCCCATGAAGATACTCGCTGTGATGACTTTCGCCGCCGCTACGGCACTTGCCAGCGTTCCCGCGATCGCCGAAGGCCCTGCGCGCGGTGGCCCGGGCAATCCGGGCGGCCTCGCCGCGATGCTCGATCAGGATGATCGTGCCGCCCTCGCCGATGCGCGCATCGCCGCCATCGGTGCCGGATTGCGCCTCACGCAGGAGCAGGAGGCCCTGTTCGAACCCGTCGCCGAGGCCCTGCGCGCCATGAGCCACAATGCCGCACCAGGCTACGGAAGAGACGGTCGCGAGCCGGGCATGCAGCAAGGCATGCAGCAAGGCATGCAGCAAGGCATGTGGCAAGGTATGCGCGAAGGCATGCAGGAGATGTCGCGCGACGAGCGCCGTGCGATGCGTGCCGACATGCGCGAGAGGCGCGGCCAGGGCCAGGCGTATGATTTCATGGAGCGGCTCGAGCGCCGCAGCGTGATGGCGAGCACCAATGCCGCCGTGATGGCTGATCTCGCCCAGGCCATGCGCCCGTTCTGGGACGGACTTGATGCCGATCAGCAGCGCCTTCTGCCCATCCTGATGCAGCCGAACATGACCAAGGGTCAGAATCGGCACATGCGTTACGGCCGTTCCGGCGGCGGCCAAATGGGCGAGCACGGCGCCCCCCGGATGCGCGGGCGCGGTGCCAGCGAGTAAGCGCCTGATCAGGCGTGACGGCGCCCGTGGCCCCTCGGCGCGGGCGTTTCACGTCACGCCCGCACGTCACGCCCGCACGGCGCGTCGCGGCCCGGCACGGCTCAGGCTGACCCGGCCGTCGGCCGTGCAGGCGAGCCGAATCCCGGCGAGCGTGCGCCCCGGCAGCGCCTTGCCCTGCCGCAGCGCCTGTTGCAGCGCGCTGGTCAGGGCCTCGATCTTCTCCAGGCCGGGGCCATAGCCATGTGCCCCGGCAGCGTCCCCGCCGCAGGCGAGGAAGGCGCGCCGCAAGACGCGCCGGACGAGTGCCACCGGCGCATTACGCAGCACCGCGCCATCGAGGGTCAACGTGCCGTCGCAATCAGCGAGATGCGCCTGTGTGAACAGAACCTCCGCCGCATGATTGAGCGCCTCGCGGGTCTCGCCGGCGCGCCGCGCCAGACGGGTCAGGCGTGACGGCGTGAGACCCTCCTGTGCCAAAGCGGGCAGCAAGGCTCGCAGCCGGGCGCGGGTGTGGCGAAAATCCGTGTTGGCCGGATCGCGCACATGCCACCAGCCGAAATCTCCGCAGGCGGCGATCAGCCTCGCCTTGGCGACGCACAGAAATGGACGCACCAGCGTGATACCGGTCCCGGCCTCTCCGGCGACGGCATCGAGTGGCGCGCGTTCCGCCATGCCAGCGAGCCCGTCAATGCCGCTGCCGGCGCAAAACCGCATCAGGACGGTCTCGGCCTGGTCGTCTTGCGTATGCGCGGTCAGCAGGGTCGTGGCACCGGCTGCGCGGGCTTCGTCGGCGAGCAGGCGATAGCGGGCGGCGCGGGCCGCCTGCTGTATCCCGGCGGCAGGGGCCGCGTCGGGCTCCCAGCGGCGTGATCGTGCCGCAAGCCCAAGCGCGCCTGCCTGTGCCACGACTGCCGCAGCCTCACCAGTGCTCTCGGGGCGCAAGCCGTGATCGATGCTCACGATCGTGGCACGGTGGCCTTCACCACGCGCCACCAGCGCCGCGACAGCATGCATCAGGACGGTGGAATCCGGACCGCCGGATACGGCGGCGACGAGGGTTTTCTCGCCGGGCGCGAGCGCGGCGGCGATCAGTGCCGCACCTTCTTCGGGCAGGAGAGGCGCGCCATCATCCGTATTCGCGGGATCTTGCGGCGTCACGCGCAGCCGGCGCGTGACGCCGCACGCGCAATGTTCTCCCGCATCGCCTCGGCGGCCTGCGGATATTGCTGCGGAATCTCCGCGAAGGTTGCGCAGGCCTGCTCCAATGCGCCGATTTCGACGAGGGCGCCACCAAGTCTCAACATGGCCTGCGGCGCGACATCCGTCTGTGAATATTCCGTCGAGACAGTCAGATATTGTTCCGCGGCCTCGCGATAGCGCTCCTGCCCGCGATAGCTCTCGCCGAGCCAGTAACGCGCCTGCGGCGCCAGATCGTCACGCGGGTGTGATTGCAGGAACTGGCGGAAACCCATTTCGGCATCGTCGTAGGCGCCTTGCAGAAGCAGCGCATAGGCGGAATCATACAAGCTACGCGGATCCGCGTCACCCGTGGCCGCAATGCTCGGACGCGGTGCGGTATCGCCGGTATCCTGCGTGGAGGCATCACCGTTGAGATCGCGATTGCGCAATTGCGGCAGGCTCATCGTGAGACCGGAATCGCTGTCCGTCTGCCCGCCTTCGCCATTGCCGAGGATCGCGCCGGGGAGGGCGAGCGGCACGGAGGGCTGCGTCGAACCCAGCGGCTGCGGCGTGCCCGGCGCCAGCGGATCGCGGCCGGGATCGAAGGCATCGCTTCGTCCCGGTCCCGCCTGTTGCGATGGCGCATCAAATGAAGGCTGCGCGACATCCGGCACATCCATCTGCGGCGTGGCGGGCATGGGGGCGTCGGCAGGCGGGACAGTCGGTTCCGAGCGCTGGGGCGCGGGACCCGCGCCCAGCTCATCGAAGCGGAAATCCACATCTTCCTGCATGCGCTGGAGGCGCTCGCGCAGCTGGCGATTCTCGAATTGCAGTTCCTCAACCTGTCCGGACAGATTGCGCATCTGCCCTTCGAGCTGGTTCAGCCGCAGCACGATCTCGGACAGGTCCTGCGCCTTCGCCGCAGCCGGGACGAACAGGCTGAACCCGGCGATCAGCGCGGCGACGGCGAGCGCGCGCGCCGGGGAACCCGCGAAGAATCCGATCAAGGGACGAATCCGCGATGTCTTCATGGCCCGGAAAATCCTCGAATATGACGCCGGAGCCCCTCCGGCGCGCTGCCCGCAACGCCTTACCACAAATCCGCTGGAGAGGCTAAATTATGGCGGGATCACCGATGCGGTTGCCCGGTGTCACCGTCATGGTGCGATTGCGGCTTTCTGGAGCGGTCGCAACGGGTTCATGCAGATACCATCAATCTGCAACTGCAATCATGGTCGAGCAAAGCACGCGCGCCATGGCATACGCGCTGACCCCTCTTTGCCCTCACAGCGTCAGCCCGCCATCCACATGCAACACCTGGCCGGTGATGTAGCCGCCGAGGGGGCCGAGGAGAAAGGCGATCAGGCCGGCTACCTCCTCGCGACGCCCGAGCCGGCGCATCGGAATATCGGCCTTGATCGCCTCCCAGGCATCCCTGCTCAGCGAGGAATGGCCGCCATCCTTCTCGGTATAGCCCGGCGCGACCGCATTGACCGGGATGCCGCGCGCGGCATGCTCGCAAGCGAGCGTGCGGATCAGTGATTCGAGCCCGGCCTTGGCGGCGGCGCTGGCCATGAACAGGCCGTTCTCCGGATAATGTGCCGCGCCGAATGAACTCACCGCAACGAAACGCGGCCAGGGCGATTGCGCCACGAGTGGCATCGTTGTCTTGGCCAGGGCGAAGGTGCCGAGCGTCATGGCCCGCCAGGCGGCTTCGAGATCATCGGCCCCCGTATCCGCCAACGCGCCGCGGCGCGCATATCCGGCTGCACTCACCACTTGATCGAGCCGGCCGTATTCGTCCTGCGCGGCGCGCGCGAGGGCGGGTGCGGTGTCCGGATCGGCGAGATCGCCGGTGACGCAGATGCTGCGTGATCCCGCCTGAGCGAGTTCGCTTGCAACGGCCTCGAGCGCCTCCCGCCGGGCACGGGTATGCAGCACGAAAGCCGTGTCGGGCGCCGCGATCCGGCGTGCGGTTTCGGCGCCGATACCGCTCGCCGCGCCCGTGATCAGGACCGCGCGGGCGATCGCCCCGGCATGCATTGGCACGCTCATGTGTCGCGCCCCTCTCCCGATCCGGACGACGCCGCGCGCTCACGCGCCCTGCGGCGCTGCTGGCGCGGCTGGATCCATGCGAAGTAAAAAGCCAGCAGGGCGGCGGTGAGCAGCAGAAATACGGCGATCCAGGAACTGACGAGAATGGTCGGGTCGCCGCCGGAAATACCCAGCGCCCGTCTGAAATTGCGCTCAAGCAAAGGTCCCAGGATGACGCCCAAAAGGACGGGAACCAGCGAGAATTGCAGGCGCTGCAACAGCCAGGCGCCGATACCGATCACCACCATGGTCCCCATGGCGAAGAGGCTGCGTTCCGACACATAGGCGGCCACCACGGCAACGGCTGCGATCACCGGAAACAGAACCGCGTGATCGATCACGGCAACACGGGCGAACCAGGGCAACAGCAGCAGGCCGAGCACCATCAGCACCAGATAGGCGAAGAGGAAACCCACCATCAGCGGCAGCACGAGATCGCCGGCCTGCGTGAACAATTGCGGGCCGGGCACGATCCCCTGGATGACCAGCGCGCCCAGGATGACCGCCGTCACCGAATCACCGGGAATGCCGAAAGCCAGCATCGGGATGAAGGCGCCGCCGGTCATGGCGTTGTTGGCCGATTCCGGCGCGACGATGCCCTCGGGAATACCCGTGCCGAATTTTTCAGGATGCGGAGAGGACCGCTTCGCCTCGGCATAGGCGAGAAAGGCGGCCATGGCCGCACCGGCGCCGGGCAGGGCGCCGATCACGGCGCCGATCAGGGAGGACTTGATCGGCAGTTTCCACCCGACCCGGCGCCAGACCGGCACGAAGGCGAAGATCCGCCGGAATGAAATCCAGGCCACCTGTCTGGGGCGCGACAGTGGTTCTTCGAGCCGGCGCAGCACCTCCGCAAGGGCGAACAGACCAATTACCAGAGGGATCAACGGCACGCCGGTATAGAGGCGAAAAACCTCGAAAGTGTAGCGCGGCACACCCGCGAGATCGATGCCGATCGTGGAGATCATCAGGCCGATCACCGTGGCGATCAGGCCCTTCACCAGGGATTCCTGACTGACCGCCGCGACGGCGACGAGTGCGAGGACGACCAGCGCGAAGATTTCGGGCGACTGGAATTCCAGCGAGAAGCGCGCGAGCTGTGGTGCGAAGAGAATCAGAAGAACGCCCCCGACCAGCCCGCCGAAGACGGATGCGGCGGTGGCCAGCCCGAGGGCCAGCTCGGGTTTTCCCTGCCTGAGCATCTCGTGGCCATCGAGCATCGTCATGGTGTTGGCCGGCGCACCGGGCACGCGCACCATGATCGCCGTCGCCGAGCCGCCATAGATGCCGCCGACGAAAATCCCGGTCATCAGGAGAATCGCATCCAGCGCCGGCATGCCGAAGGTGAAGGGCAGGAGCAGTGCGATGGCCAGCGTGGCCGTCAACCCCGGTACGGCGCCCACGAACACGCCCAGCAGGACGCCGAGGCAGACGAAACCGAGCAATCGCAGATCGCCGGCGAAGAGGCTGATGGCATCAGGCAGTTCAGCCAGCATGAGACACTCCGCTGCAATACGGGAGAATGATGTGAAACGGCTTCTCGGCAGTGTGGCGTGTCGTCGTGCTCATGACAGGAGGCCGAGCGGAAGGCGGGCATTCAGCAGGACACCGAAGAGCAGATACATGAAACCGACGGCTCCGCCTGCTGCGAACAGGGTAATCCACAGGTTGTCGCGGCGAAACAGGAGCGATATCGCGCCCGCATAGAGCGCCGTGGCGATCACGTAGCCGAGAGCCTCGAACACGGCGACGAAGGCCAGGGAGAGGCCGGCGGCGATCAATGCCCGCAGCAGACCCGCCCGCGCCGATATCCGCGCGCGCGCCCTTTCCTGCGGATCCTGCTCCTGCGGTTCCGGCGGCGAGAGCGCAGCCCCGATAATCAGCCAGAGCGACAGCAGCCCCAGAAACAGGGCCAGCAATGTGGGAAACATGCCTGCACCCGGATCACCGGAACGCCCGGGGCGGAACGACTGCGCCTCCAGCCCGTACCAGATCGCGATTGCGAGCAGGAGGATGCCGATGATGGCATCGCCCCTCGGAAGCTTGCGTGGC
>NZ_DATGCW010000055.1:0-7082 GCF_035311605.1 Saliniramus sp. | reverse complement strand
CCTGCGACAGGCGCTTCTGTTTCTGCTCCAACCAGGAGGTGTAGTTGCCCTCATAGGGGATGCTGCGCCCGCGATCGAGCTCGAGGATCCAGCCGGTGACGTTGTCGAGGAAGTAGCGATCGTGGGTGACGATCAGGATGGCGCCGGGATAGGTGCGCAGATGCCCTTCGAGCCAGGAGACCGTCTCGGCGTCGAGATGGTTAGTCGGCTCGTCGAGGAGCAGCAGATCGGGCTGCTCGAGCAGCAGCCGGCACATGGCCACACGGCGGCGCTCACCGCCGGAGAGGTTCTCCACGCCCCAGTCGTCCGGCGGGCAGCGCAGGGCGTCCATCGCCTGATCGACCTTGGAATCGAGATCCCACAGATCCTTGGCCTCGATCTCGTCCTGGAGCGCCGTCATCTCGTCGGCGGTCTCCTCGGAATAATTCATGGCGAGATCGTTGTAGCGCTCCAGGATCGCCTTGAGCGGCGCAACGCCGAGCTCGACGTTCTCGCGCACTGTCTTGTCGTTCTCGAGCTTGGGCTCCTGCGGCAGATAGCCGACCTTGGCACCATCAGCCACCCAGGCCTCGCCGTTCCATTCCTTGTCGAGCCCGGCCATGATGCGAAGGAGCGTGGATTTACCCGCACCGTTGGGCCCGAGGACGCCGATCTTGGCGTCCGGATAGAAGGACAGGTGCACGTTATCCAGCACCTTCTTGCCGCCGGAATAGGTCTTCGAGAGACCCCGCATATGATAGATGAACTGTCGCGCCACGAGCTTCGTCCCATCGCAAGCTGTATGAAAATCCGTGGCCCGGGATAGCAGGGCAGGGCGCGGGCTACAAGCGGGATCGGGCCTGCCGGGCGCGCGCCAGCAACCCGAATTCGCTCTTTGCACGTCGCGCCAACGCGCATTTCGCAAAATTCATGTTTGCGCGGCGCGGCGAAGTGCTTAAGGTTCAAGGGAGATTGTCCTGCGCCGACCTGTCCGGTGAGCCGGTGTCGTGCCGTGAGTAAAGAGACGTGACAACGCCATGGCGACCGAAAAGCAGCCCATCATCATCAAGAAATACGCCAATCGCCGGCTCTACCATACCGGGGCTTCGACCTATGTGACGCTCGAGGACCTCGGGACAATGGTGAAGGCGGGCGAGGATTTCCTCGTCTATGACGCCAAATCCGGTGAGGATATCACCCGTTCGGTGCTGACCCAGATCATCTTCGAGCAGGAAAACAAGGAAGGCGGCCAGAACCTTCTTCCGGTTACGTTTCTGCGCCAACTGATCCGCTTCTACGGGGACAGCATGCAGGCCATGGTGCCGAGCTATCTCGAGCACTCCATGTCGCTGTTCACCAATGAGCAGGAGAAGATTCGCGCCCAGATGAGCGAGACGTTCGGGCCGAAAGCTTTCATGGCACTCGACGAGCAGGTGCGCTCCAACATGCAGATGTTCACCGAGGCCATGAAGGTGTTCACACCTTTCGCCAACAAGGGATCCGCCGGGAAGGGCGATTCCGAGGGCCAGTCCGGGGCCGGCGCGGAGGCCGATATCGACAGTCTGAAAGCCCAGATGGCCGAGATGCAGGCGCGCCTCAACGAGCTGGCCAAGAAGTAGGCTGAGCAAGAAATAGGCCGAGCAAGAAATAGGCTGAGCAAGAAATAGCGCACTCACCGGTGTGGAACTGTCTCGCCGTCAAAAGTGCGCCGGCGTGTGCGTGCGTCGCGCAGATGGCCTGTTTGCCGGCATCCGGCTGCGTCATAATGTGGATTCCACAGCTGATGCCCCGATTCCGCTTTCTTTGCGCTGCAAAAATCTGTCTGATCCGGGGTGGCGATGCGGCGATGAAATGCGGTATCGGCAAGGAGGCTTCGGGGTGTGTCCGTGACGGATGAATGGAGCGTCTCGCAATCGGCTGCAGCCGGGACGTCCGGGCCAAATGGCATGCGTCGCGCCGGATTGCCCGCGCGCCGGCTGCTGATTGCCACGGATGCCTGGCACCCGCAGGTGAACGGGGTGGTGCGATCAATTGAGCACATGGTCGCCCGCGCTGCCGATTTCGGCTTCGAGACGAGCGTGCTGGAACCCGGTGCCTTCCGCAGCATACCAATGCCGACCTATCCCGAAATCCGCCTCGCCCTGCCGCGCCCGTCGCGCATCGCGCGCTTCATCGCGCAGGCGCGTCCGCAATACATCCATATCGCCACTGAGGGACCGATCGGCCTGATGGCGCGGCGCTACTGTCTCGCGCGGGGTCTGGGTTTCTCCACCGGGCTACATACACGCTTCCCGGAATATGCCGCCGCGCGCTTTCCGCTCTCCGAGCGCCCGCTCTATCGGATGCTGCGCTGGTTTCACGCTCCCGCCGATTGCGTCATGGTCGGCACGCAGACCATGCTCGACGAGCTCGTGGCGAAGGGTTTCGACAATCTGGTGCTCTGGCAGAAAGGCGTCGATTGCGACCAGTTCTGCCCGCGCGCGCGCGAACGGCCCGAGGGCGGGCAGCCGATTCATCTCACGGTCGCGCGGCTTGCGGTCGAGAAGAATCTGGAAGCTTTCCTCGCCCTCGACTTGCCCGGTCAGAAAATCATCGTCGGTGATGGGCCCGACCGTGCGCGGCTCGAAGCGATCGATCCGTCGGCGCGGTTTCTCGGCCAGATCACCGGCGAGCCACTGGCGGAGATCTACCGCAGCGCGGACGTCTTCGTCTTCCCCAGTCTCACGGATACATTCGGTATCGTCATGCTCGAAGCGCTCGCTTCGGGGGTACCCGTCGCCGCCTATCCGGTGCCCGGTCCGCTCGACGTGCTCGGTGTTTCCGGGGCCGGGGTGATGGATCGGGATCTGCGGCATGCGATCCTGACCGCGCAAACCATCGATCCGGCGGTCTGCCGCGCCCATGCCGAGCGCTTCGACTGGCGCGCGAGCGCGCGCCAGTTCTACGGTCACGTCCTCGCTCATCGGCTTACGGAGCGCAATGCGCATGGCGATACGCGCGGACCGATGCCTTTTGCGGCCAAGGCCTGAGCCGGCGGGCGGGATGGGGGAGGCGCTCACAACTCTGGTGCTCGTTGCGCTCGGCGGTGCGCTCGGCAGTGTCGCGCGCGTACTGGTCGCGAAGGCGGTGGCCACGCGTCTGGGGGATTCGTTTCCCTGGGGCACCCTCATCGTCAATGTGAGTGGTGCGCTGTTGATCGGTGCGCTGCTACCCTTGCTGGCGGAAATCCGGAATGTCGTCGTTTCGGGATCCGGTTCGCCAGCGGTGGCGCTCCTGATCGTCGGGCTGGTGGGCAGTTATACGACCGTCTCCTCTTTCTCGCTCCAGACCTTCGCATTGATGGAGGAGGGAGCCTGGCGCGCAGCGATCGCGAATCTGCTCGCCTCGGTGGCGCTGTGCCTCGGAGCGGTCTTCGTGGCATCAAAGGCAGTCGCGGTCCTGACGGGGATGATCTGATGGCGCGGGGTGCAGATCGTGGCAAAGCCGCGCGCTCCGGATCTGCGCAGCCGCTCCTGCCCGTTGCGCTCGGCGGCGCGCTTGGCGCCAGCGCCCGCCATCTCCTCGGCCTTGCCACGATCGGCCTTTGGCCGGCGGCCGGGCTGCCGCTCGGGACCATCGCGGCAAACGGTCTCGGCTCGTTGCTGATCGGTTTGGTTGCTGCGCTGATGCTGCGTGACGCGCCGTCTGTTGCAACGCCGGCACGGCGGCAATTCCTCATCGCCGGCTTTTGCGGCGGCTTTACCACCTTCTCGATCTTCTCCTTCGAACTGCTCCATTTCATCGAGACGGGCGCCTTCGTCCTGGCTGGCGGCTATCTCCTGCTCTCGCTGATCGTCTGGCTCGGCGCCGTCGCGCTCGGCATGCGCCTCGGCCGCCGGATCCGCTCCCGACCATGAAGCGGGCCGCCCCCTTTGATCGAACGGGGCGCGCCCGCGCCGTCGCTGCTAAGCCTTGCGAATCGCGAGTGAAGAGGGAGGCGGGCGATGTGGGATTTTTCCATCGGTCGAACGATCAGTCTGCTCATGCGGACCATGCCGTTCATCCTGTTGCGGGTGGCGGTCTATTTCGGCGTGGCGCTGGGCTACATTCTGATGACGGGTACCGGCGCGGGTATCGGCTACGGGGTCGGTGCGCTGGGTGATGCCGGCTTTCAGGCCGGCTCGACGTTCTGGGGTGGCGTGATCGGCTTCGGCTTCGTCGCCGTGATCATGTACTGGCTGCGTGAATATCTGCTCTATATCGTGAAGGCTGGGCATATCGCGGTCCTCGTCGAACTGATCGATGATCGTCCGATGCCGGAGGGCCGTTCGCAGATCGGCCATGCCCAGGCGATCGTGCGCGAGCGCTTCGCGGAGGCAAGCATTCTCTTTGCTGTGGATCAGCTGATCAAGGGCACCCTGCGCGCCGTAACCGGGCTCATTCGCGGGGTTTTTACGCTCTTGCCGATACCCGGCATGCCCCAGCTGATCAGCATTCTGCGCGCCTTCCTGCGCGTCGCGGTGGGTTTCATCGACGAGGTGATTCTCGCCTATAACATCCGCACGCGTTCGACCAATCCGTGGCAATCGGCACGCACGGCCCTTGTGCTCTACGGGCAGAATTATGGCCCGATGCTGCGCAATGCCGCTTGGATCACGCTGTTCGTCTACGGGCTGTCGGCGCTGGTCTTCATCGTGATGCTGGCGCCGGCAGCACTGGTGGTGAACATGATCCCGGGTGCCTGGTCGGCGGGGGGATTCGTCTTCGCGCTGATCTTCGCCTGGTCGGTGAAGGTCGCGGTGCTTGAGCCCTTCGCCATCACCTGCCTGATGCAGGTGTATTTCCGTACCATCGAAGGGCAGGCGCCGAATCCGGAATGGGAGGCGCGGCTGGAGAGCATGTCGGGCAAGTTCCGCAAGCTCAAGGAGCGCGCCGTCGGCTCCGAAGGCGAGGGCGGCGCGACGCCCCCGCCGGCAGCCTCGACGCCCGCGCCCTGAGACCGCCGGATCACGACGTCCCGGCCATGATCCGCGCCGGGGCGTCATCGAGGAGTTGCGACAGGTCGCGGATATCGAAGGGCTTGGCCAGAAAACCGTCGAGCCCGGCCTCCAGGGCTGCGTCCTCGTCTTCGCGTTGGGCATTGGCGGTCAGCGCGATGAT
The DNA here is from genome assembly GCF_035311605.1 of Saliniramus sp. Lineage (NCBI taxonomy): Bacteria > Pseudomonadati > Pseudomonadota > Alphaproteobacteria > Hyphomicrobiales > Salinarimonadaceae > Saliniramus > Saliniramus sp. The sequence continues at coordinate 1,964 of NZ_DATGCW010000055.1, read as the reverse complement.
GCGGCGGGGCGTGCGCCGGGTCATCGCCTGTTCCAGATTGCGAATGCGTCTTGTCGCCTCCAGCCCGTCGAGGCCGGGCATGCGGATATCCATCAGCACCAGATCATAATCCGGGCGCAGCCCCGAGAACGAGGCTTCCGCGAGCGAAAACGCCTCGTGCCCGTCCTTGACCCAGTCGACAACGGCGCCAAGTCGCTCCAGTGTCTTCACGGCGAGGAGCGCGTTGATTTCGTTGTCCTCCGCAAGGAGGACGCGCTGCGTGCGCCCGGTGCCGGATTTGCGCGGACGCGTCGGTCCGGCACGCACCTGCTCCTGCGCGTGATCAGCAGCCGGCATGACCGGCTCCGTCAGCCGCGCATAGAGCGAGCGGGCCCGAAGCGGCTTGACGAGATAGGCATCATAGCCGGCCGCACTCGGTGAGCCGAGATCGCGGCGCTCGAAAGGCGAGAGCAGCACGAGGCAGCGCTGTGCGCCAGCCTCGCGCGCTGCTGTCGCCATGTCGCGGGCGACATCATCGCCGAGCGCGCAATCGACGATCAGCCCGGCAAATGGCGTCGCGATGTCCGAGGCTGTGGCTATCTTGGCGAGCGCTTCGGTTTCGCTGGCCATGAGCACCACATCCGCCCCCGCCTCGCCGAGCTTGCGGCGGATGAACGGTGCCTCGAAGGGCGAGCGGGCGAGCACGAGATAGCGTTTGCCACGCAGATCGGGAAGTTCGCTGCGCCCATCTGCATCACCATCGGCGGGGAGGGGGAGGGTGATGGTGAAGCGCGAACCGGCATCCGGGCGGCTCTCGACATCGATATCGCCCTGCATGCGCTCGACGATCCGGCGGCTGATGGCAAGGCCGAGCCCCGTCCCGCCATGGCGTGCCGCAGGACTACCGTCGCCCTGCTCGAATTCCTCGAACAGCGAGGCGATGCGATCGCGCGCGATGCCCGGCCCGGTATCGGATACTGCGATGGCGAGTGCGCCCGTCTCGCCGATATCGACCTCGATACCGACGCCGCCGATCTCGGTGAATTTCACCGCATTGCCCGCGAGATTGACCAGCACCTGCCGCAGACGATCGGCATCGCCGATCAGGCTTACGGGCGTGCGGGCGGCGATATGACAGGCGATTTCGATGCCCTTGCCCTGCGCACGCGGCGCCAGCAATTCGACAACGCCCTCGACCACGGCGCGGATATCGAAGGGCTTGCTCGCAATGTCGAGCTTGCCGGCTTCGATCTTCGAGAAGTCGAGGATCTCGTCGATCAAGGAAAGGAGCGCGCCGCCGGAGGTCTTGACGGCGCGCAAGTAGTTGGTCTGCTCGGGGTCGAGATCGGTTTCGAGCAGGAGATCGGTCATGCCGATAATGCCGTTGAGCGGCGTACGGAATTCGTGGCTGACGGTGGCGAGGAAGCGCGATTTGGCTTCGTTTGCGGCCTGTGCCCGGGAGCGCTCTTCCGCGAGAGCGCGCTCGGTGACGACGCGCTCGGTAATCTCGCGGCCTGCGCGCAGGATTTCGATGGCCCCGCCCGGCGCATGGACGGGCGTCTCGATCCAGGCGAACCAGCGCGGCTCGGCACCGCCGGTATCGATCGCCTCGTCGACCAGCATGGCGCCATCCTCGCGCCGGCGGGTCGCCCCGGCCTCGACGACACGCGGACAGGTCCGCGCACCGATCAGCGTGTCGCGCGGGCGTCCGACGATTTCGGCATAGCGGTCATTGGCGAAGGTGATACGGCCCGATTTATCACGCTGGACGATGACGTCGAGCTGCGCCTCGACGAGGGAGCGATAGAGTTCGCGGCTCTCGGAGGCACGCCAGACCTCATCCTGCAAGGTTTCGTTCTCGTTCTCGATCCGCCGCGTGTGGCGCTCCAGCCGGAAATAGGCGATCAGCAGCATCAGCGCCGAGGTCGTTCCGACCATGCCGAGCCCTGCGACGACCGCGATCAGCCAGCCCGAAGCGCTGTTCC
>NZ_DATGCW010000054.1:0-16388 GCF_035311605.1 Saliniramus sp. | reverse complement strand
TTCGAGGTCGTCTACGCCAATCCGGAAACGCGCACCCTGCTGGGGCGGATCGGTCATCTGCTGAATATCGACCCCGAGAAGATCATCGGCACGTCGATCGACGTCTTCCATAAAAATCCCGCCCATCAGCGGCGCATCCTGTCTGATCCGAAGAACCTGCCGCATAATGCCCAGATCAGGCTGGGTGACGAATATCTCGATCTCGCCATCTCGCCTCTGATCGATGCGCGCGGCGCCTATACACATGCCGTGCTGACCTGGTCGATCGCGACGGAAAAGCGTCGCCAGCAGGATGATGTCGCGCGGCTCATGCAGATGATCGACCGGATGCCGATCAACGTGATGACCTGTGATCCCGAGAATTTCACCATCAATTACGTCAACACCACCAGCATCGAGACCCTGTCGAGAATCGAGGAGCACCTGCCGATCAGGGCGAAGGATCTGCTGGGGCAGAATATCGACATCTTCCACAAGCGCCCGACGCATCAGCGCTCCATCCTCGCCGATCCGGCCAACCTGCCGATCAACAGCAATATCCGCGTCGGCCCGGAAGTCCTCAACCTGCGCGTCTCGGCCATCATGTCCGGAGAGCGGCGCTATCTCGGCCCGATGCTGACCTGGAACGTCGTGACGGAGGAGGTGCGGGTGGCCGAGAGCGTCACCGAGACCTGCACCACCATGACAGGAACCGCCTCGGAGCTCGCCAGCTCCGCCGCCGAAATGACCGAGATCGCCCGCCATGCCCAGGCCATGGCCGGCACCGTCTCGGCGGCGACGGAGGAGCTCTCGGCCTCGATCAGTGAAATCGCCAGCCAGGCGGCCTCTGCCGCGGATCTCTCAGGCTCGGCCAGCCAGCGCGCCGGTGCCGCCGACGACATGGTGCGCGAGCTGGCCCGGGTTTCGCAGCAGATCGGCTCCATCACCGAGGTCATCGCGACCATCGCCGCCCAGACCAACCTGCTGGCACTGAACGCCACGATTGAAGCCGCCCGAGCGGGCGAGGCCGGCAAGGGCTTCGCCGTCGTCGCGGCAGAGGTCAAGGCGCTGGCCGATCAGACCGCCCAGGCGACCAGCCAGATCAAGGCGCAGATCGAGACGATCCAGTCGGTTTCAGGATCAACCGCAGAGGCGATCGGCGCCATAGTCAGCGACGTCGATACCCTGCGCGGCGCCTCGAGCCAGATCGCGGCCGCAGTGGAAGAGCAATCGGCGGCGATTCGCGAGGTGACGAGCAACATGACCGGCGTTTCCGACGCGGCGCATCAGACCGGACAGGCGGCCGTTGCGATCAAGGATGTCTCGGCCTCACTCGATTCGGACGCGCATCGCTTCAAGGACGTGATCGACGCCTTCATGAGCCGGCGCGGGGACACGTGAGCGGCAATCATGCATCATCCTCGCTGCGCTGGGCTGCGTTGACGTTAATTTGCGCACGTGTGCCATAAAAACCGATTGCGCCATCCGCAGGCGAACATGTAATTTGAAGGACAGTGAAACCATAAGTGCAATCATAAATATAAGAATGGTAAATGCCGAACTTATCAGTTCGCGGAAAGTCCGAACAGCTCAGTCTTTCTCTGCGGCGTGTCACGCGAAGCCTGCATGACGTTTCCGAGGAACGCTTCGACACGCTGAGCCGGCTGGCACCCGAAAGGATCGCCACGCATCTCACCATGATGACGCGGATGCTGCTCACCTGGCACGCAGCAGCGACAGGCAACCGCGAAGCGGACAACGTACCGCGTGTTCTCGCCCGCGCCATGGCCGAACACGAAGTTGCGATCAGCGCCGCCGACGACGCATCCACGCCTCCCATCCCTTTGCCGCTGGCACGTTTCACCCTCATCAATCGCGCCGAGGCGATTGGCAGTGCCTACACGATCTGCGGTGCCGCATTGGGGTTGCGCCCCGCCCTGCGCAGTGCCGCCCCGTCCTGGCCGGAGGAACAGCAGCGCATGGAAGGCCTGGCTTTGGCGGGTGCGGCGATGCAACAGCGCTGGCGCGGCATGCGCAGGGCGATCGATCTGTGGGGTCTCGAGCATGCGCAAATGCAGGTCGATGTGCTTGCAGGCGCCTGTACGACCTTCTGCGTGGCCCTGACGATCCTTGATGCAATGGTCGAACAGAACATACCGGAGGCTTCGTACCATGCCTGAACGCGACAATCGCGCCGCCATGGTCCCGCCGCTCGGAGATCGGGAGGCGCTGGAGCGCCATATCGCCATCTGCGAAGCCGAGCCGATCACCTTTCCCGGACGCGTCCAGTCCTTCGGCGCCCTGCTGGCCTTCGATCCGACGGACGGACGGCTGCATTACTGGTCGGAGAATGCCGGCGCCTGGCTGGGGCGCGATCCGGTACCCGGATGCATGCTCGCGGATCTCCTGCCCGCCCCGGCAATCGCCCGGATCATGGAGATGCTCTCCTGCGAGCATTATGCACCAACGAATTTCACCTCTGTGGCGCGGTTCGACAATCACGTGAACGATGCCGTGGTGCATCAGATCGACGACCTGGCCGTGGTCGAATTGCTGCCTGCGGGGGCGGCGCTCGTGGCCGCACAGAGCGTCTCCGCCGCGCAGGCCGCACTGGCGCGCCTGCGCGCGACCGGGGGGCTCGACGAGCTGCTCGCCGCGACGGCACGGGAGTGGCGCGCGCTCACCGGCTATGACCGGGTGATGGTCTATCGCTTCGATGAAGACAACCACGGCGCCGTCGTGGCCGAAGCCTGCGACCCGCAGCGCGAATCCTTTCTCGGGCTGCATTACCCGGCGAGCGATATCCCCAGCCAGGCGCGCCGGATGTATCTGCTGCAGCGGGTGCGGATGATCCCCGATATACACGCCCCGACGCTGACCCTGCACGGAACCGATTTCATCGCGGGTTCATCAGTGGGCGATGCGAAACGCGCGTCCGGCAAGGGGCTGGACATGACCTATGCCGTTCTGCGCGCGGTCTCGCCCTATCATCTGGCCTATCTCGACAATATGGGCGTGCGCGCCACGCTCGTCGTCTCGCTGATCCTCGACGGCGCGCTCTGGGGCATGGTCGTGTGCCATCACGACGTGCCGCGCATGGTCGACAGCACCTTGCGGGGATTGTGCGACATGCTCGGCCAGAGCCTGTCCGAGATGATCGCCACGCGCGATGCGGTCGACCATCAACGGGCCATGGGGCAGCGCGCCGATGCGATGCGCAAGGTCGAGACGGCCCTGGATGAAGCCGTGCGTCTGAGCGACGCGTTGAAGGCGGTCGCGCCGGAACTGCTCGCCGTCATGCAGGCCGGCGGGGCCTATTGCAGCTTCGGCGGCTCGGCCCTGCGGCTCGGCGAGACGCCGCCCGAGCGCGACTGCAAGGCAATCCTTCAGGCCATGGCGCAGAAACAGATCGGGCAGGGCCAGCATCACGGCGGCACGCATTGCCTGCCGCAGGCCGATCCGCGCTTCGAATCCGCGCAACTGGTCGCATCGGGGGCTTACGTCATACCGACCCCGAACACCCCGCTCGACGGTCTCGTCTTCTTCCGGCCGGAGCGCACGCAGGAAGTCGCCTGGGGCGGCGACCCCAACCATCCCGTCCATATCGACGAGGCCTCCGGAAAGCTCGGCCCGCGCCGCTCCTTCGCGGCCTGGATCGAGGTGGTGCGCGGACAAAGCAAGCGCTGGAACGATGTCGATGCGCGCATGGCGGAGCTTTTGCGCCGCAGCCTGGTGAGCGCGCTTTTACGCATCACCGAGGAGCATGTCGCCTTTCTCGGCCAGCACGAGAGCGAAACCGGGCTGATGACGCGCAGTGCCCTGGAGGCGCGCCTGCGGCGCATCACGGCGGCGGCGCCACAGGCACACGTGGCCGTGATGCTGATCGCCGTGAAACAACGCGAAGCCGTAGCCGCGCGCCACGGGGCGGGGGCTGCGGTCGCCCTCGATCGGCTGATGCGCGAGAATATCGGCCCGGCGCTCACCCGTACGGATCATCTCGGGCGCTATGACGACGACACGCTGATGCTGGTGGCACGCCGTGATTCACCGGAAGCCCTGCGCCTGCTCGCGCACGGCATCATCGAAATGGGGCGCAAGTCGGTGGAGATCAATGGTTACCAGCATACGCCGCTCATCCGTATCGGGACGGCATTTTGCCCCGAAGCGCCTCCCGCCGAGGCACCGGCAATCGCCATGCGGGCGCTGCGGGAGGCCAGAGGCGACAGCCGCAGGCGGATCGTCTTCGGCGCGCCGACCGGCCCGGATTCCGGCCCGTCACACGCGGAACTGATGCTGGAAATCGGCCCGGCACTCGCGCGCGGCGAGATCAAGGCCGTGTTCCAGCCCCTCGTTGACATCCGGACGGGGCGCGTGCGCGGTCTCGAGGCGCTTGCACGGTTCGAAAGCCCGACCCACGGCCCCGTCAGCCCGGCCCGCTTCATTCCCGCCGCCGTGGAAGCCGGGCAGATCTTCCTGCTGACCACGACCATGATCGATCTCGCCCTGCGCGTCGCGGCGCCGCTCATCCGAGAGGGCAAGATCGATTTCGTCAGCGTCAATCTCGATGCGGCGGCGCTCGCCCGGCGCAGCATATCCGCCGTGGCCCGCTCTGCGCTGGATGCGCATGGCCTGCCCTATCACCATCTCGTTCTGGAGGTCACCGAGACCTCGATGTGTTCGCAGGAAGCGGTCGAGGCGCTCCGGCGACTACAGGCGGAGGGGATGAAGATCGCGCTGGATGATTTCGGCGCCGGCTATTCCTCGCTCGGCGAACTCGCGCGTCTGCCGGCGGACATCGTCAAGATCGACCGCAAGCTGGTCACCGGCATCGGCACACAGCCGCGCGTGACGGCGATCTTCTCCGCCGTGCGCAACCTCGTCGCAAGCCTCGGAATCGCCTGTATCGCAGAGGGGATCGAGACGCGCGAAGAATGCGATGCCCTGGCGGATGAAGAGCTTTTCGCAGTGCAGGGATATTATTTCGCCCGCCCCATGAATCCCGAAGCGCTGGCGGCCTTCATCGAGGAGGCGGGCCGGGAATCGTGAACCTTCGCCGGCAAAAACCGGCGCAGGCACACAGGCGGACACGTCCGATCCGGATCGACAACCGTATGTCATACAGACTTTGACGTCATCACCTTGCGCGGCTAAGTCTTGCGTCACCCTCGAAGGCGCGGGTCGCTCTGCGGCGCCGGGCATTGCGGGGACGATCGGCCCTTATGGCCTGCCGGTCGGCTTGTGAAGAATGGTGGTCTCATGCCTGTCGAAACTCCGCTCCTCGATACGATCCGCGACCCGCGCGACCTGCGCGGCCTGTCCGAAGACAAGCTGCGGCAGGTCGCCGACGAACTGCGTTCGGAGACGATCGATGCCGTCTCCGTCACCGGCGGGCATCTCGGCGCCGGGCTCGGCGTGATCGAACTGACGGTGGCCCTGCATCACGTCTTCGACACCCCCGACGACCGGCTGATCTGGGATGTCGGCCATCAGGCCTATCCGCACAAGATCCTGACCGGACGCCGCGATCGCATCCGCACCCTGCGCACGGGTGGCGGCCTCTCCGGCTTCACCAAGCGGGCGGAGAGCGCATACGACCCGTTCGGCGCGGCGCATTCCTCCACTTCGATTTCCGCCGGCCTCGGCATGGCGGTGGGGCGCGATCTGGACGGGCGCAAGAACAATGTCGTGGCGGTGATCGGCGACGGCGCGATGTCGGCAGGCATGGCCTATGAGGCGATGAACAATGCCGGCGCCATGCATTCGCGCCTGATCGTCATCCTCAACGACAATGACATGTCGATCGCGCCCCCCGTGGGCGCCATGTCGGCCTATCTCGCGCGGCTCGTCTCCGGGCGCACCTATCGCTCGATCCGCGAGACCGCCAAGCAGCTCACCCGCCGCCTGCCCAAATTCTTCAGCGAGAAGGCGGCCAAGGCCGAGGAATATGCGCGCGGGTTCTGGACCGGCGGCACCATGTTCGAGGAGATGGGCTTCTATTATGTGGGGCCGATCGACGGGCACAATCTCGATCATCTCCTGCCCGTGCTCAAGAATGTCCGCGATATGGAGACCGGCCCGATCCTGGTGCATGTGGTGACGCAGAAAGGCAAGGGATACGCGCCGGCGGAAGCCTCCGCCGACAAGTATCACGGCGTGGTCAAGTTCGACGTGGTAACGGGCACGCAGTCCAAGCCCAAGGCGAATGCCCCAGCCTACACAAAGGTGTTCGGCGAGAGCCTGATCCGGGAGGCCGAGGCCGATGACAAGATCGTGGCGATCACCGCCGCCATGCCGTCGGGTACGGGCGTCGACATGTTCGCCAAGGCCTTCCCTGGGCGCACCTACGATGTCGGCATTGCCGAGCAGCATGCCGTGACGTTCGCCGCCGGGCTGGCGACGGAGGGCTACAGGCCGTTCTGCGCGATCTATTCCACCTTCCTGCAACGCGCCTATGACCAGATCGTGCATGATGTCGCGATCCAGAACCTGCCGGTGCGCTTCGCCCTTGACCGGGCCGGTCTCGTGGGCGCAGACGGGCCGACCCATGCCGGTTCCTTCGACATCGCCTATCTCGGCTGCCTGCCCAATTTCACCATCATGGCCGCCGCCGACGAGGCCGAGCTCGTACATATGGTCGCTACCGCCGTGGCGCATGATACGGGCCCGATCGCCTTGCGTTATCCCCGCGGAGAGGGGGTCGGTGTCGACATGCCGGAGAAGGGCGTGCCGCTCGAAATCGGCAAGGGGCGGATCGTCAAGCAGGGCAGCCGCATCGCGATCCTGTCGCTCGGCACGCGCCTGAAGGAAGCCCTGAGCGCGGCAGAAGACCTCGATGCACGCGGGCTGTCCACCACCGTCGCCGATGCCCGTTTCGCCAAACCGCTCGACGAGGAACTCGTGCTGCGGCTCGCCCGCGAACACGAGGTGCTGATCACCGTGGAGGAAGGCTCGATCGGCGGGTTCGGCTCCTTCGTGCTGCATTGCCTGGCCGAGAACGGTGCCCTCGATGCCGGCCTCAAGGTCCGCCCGATGGTGCTGCCGGATAGCTTCATCGACCAGGACAAGCCCGACGCCATGTATGCGCAGGCCGGGCTCGATGCCGATGCGATCGTGGCGAAGGTCTTCGCCGCGCTCGGTCGGGATGCGGATGGCAGGGACGCGGCTGGCAGGGACGCGGATGACCTGGAAGCCGGCGGGCGCGCGAAGATCGGCTGAGAAAGCGATGAGCATGCTTTCGCCCGGCGCCACCGATCCCGAAATGCTCTTCACCGTCGCAGACGGCATCGCCCGGGTGGTATTCAACCGGCCCCGGGCGATGAACGCCTTCACCTATGCCATGTATGACCGGCTGGTGGAGATCTGCGAGGCTGTGAATGCCGATCCCGCCATCCGGGTGATGCTGCTCTCGGGCGCGGGCGGCCAGGCCTTCGCAGCCGGCACCGATATATCCCAGTTCCGGAACATGTCCGGGCGCGACGACGCGCTCGCCTATGAAGAACATATGGACCGGGTCTTTTCCACGCTGGAGACCTGCCGCGTGCCGACTATCGCCGTGATCACCGGGGCGGTGACGGGCGGGGGCGCGGCGATCGCATCCTGCTGCGACATCCGCATCGCGAGCGCCGATATGCGCTTCGGTTTCCCCATCGCGCGCACGCTGGGCAATTGCCTCTCGGTGCGCACCATCGCGCGTGTGGTGGCATTGATCGGTGAGGCGCGCACCAAGCAGATCCTCTATTCATCCGAATTGATGGATGCAGATCAGGCAATCGCGGCAGGGTTCGTCACGCAGATCCTGCCCGATCACGCCGCGCTCAAAGCTCGCGCCGAGGCGCTCGCCGCGCGAATCGCGCAAAACGCTCCACTGACGCTTTCTGCCACCAAGGATGCTTTGGCGCGGCTGCGGGCCGGCCCGGCCGTGCCCGGAGCCGATGACGATCTGATCCTGCGTTGCTATCTCAGCGATGATTTCCGCGAGGGCATGGAGGCCTTCCTCGCCAAGCGCAAGCCGCGTTTTCGGGGGCAATGACCACGAGCCGGCTCAGCCGGCCCGCAGATTGCGATCGGTTTGCTTCCCGGCTTTCGCGCCCGGCTCATTCGCCGGCTCTTTCAGGTCTTCGCTGCCCGCTTGCTCGGCGGTGACGAAGACGTTGCTCGCGGCCATGATATGCGCATGCATCACCGCTTCGGCCCAACCCGCATCCCGGGACCCGATGGCGGTGACGAGATCGAAATGGTCGAAATCGCTGCGCTGGGCATCGCGATCCCCGAAACTGGCATAGGCCTGAACCAGAAAACCGACATGCATGAGATTGGCTGCCGTGCGGTAGAGGTGGCTGTTGCCACTCAGTTCGAGAATCAACAGATGGAAGGCGCGGTTACGCTCCGAACGCCGGGTCCCGCCTTCGCCGGTCACCCCTTCGCGTGCGATGGCTTCGGCCATGCGTGACAGGCGCATCGTATCCGCCTTGCCGGCATTGCGGGCAGCGAGACGGGCGCCCATCGCTTCGAGTCGCGCGCGAACCTCGTAGATCTGGCGCGCCTCCTCCGGACTCCAGGCCTTGACCACGGCGCCGATATGGGAGGCCATGTCGATGAAGCCGTCACTCGCCAGCCTTTGCAGGGCCGCGCGGACCGGCGTCCGGCTGACGGAGAGCCGTTCGGCCAGCATTTCCTCGGTGATCCGTGAACCGACCGGAAAGGCACCCGAGATGATCGCCGAGCGGATCTCGTCATAGACCCGTTCCATAGCCGTGAGACGCATGTTCCCCTTCATCACTCCACACTACCCTGCGATGATCACAAACGCCATGATGCATGACCCGAGGGTGATATAGCCGAGATTCCGGTCTGCGTGAAAGGGACTCGTGTCACCCGCGCAGCAATGCCTCGATCGCCGTGATCACGTGCGGATGTTCCGGTACCGTCGTCGTCGCGAAGACGGCGGCGATGTCGCCGTCGGGAGCGATCAGGTATTTGTGAAAATTCCAGCGTGGCGTCTCGCCGGGACGGGCCTCCCGGGCCCATCGATAGAAGGGGTGCGCCTCGGCGCCGGTGACCCGGCTGATCGCCATGAGCGGGAAATCGATGCCGAACCGAGCCTCACAGAAGGCCGCGACATCCGCATTGGAGGCGAGTTCCTGGCGAAAATCATTCGATGGCACGCCGATCACGACGAGCCCGTCATCGCGATAGCGGGCATGGAGATTCTGCAGGCCCTCGTATTGCGCCGTGAAACCGCACCGCGAGGCGGTATTCACCACGAGGATCGGGCGTCCGCGAAACCGCCGCAGATCCAGCCTGTCGCCATTGATCGTCTCGAAGGAGAAACTGTGTGCGTTCCGTCGCGACATCCCCGGCCCGGACAATGCGGGTTCGGCGAGAACGGAACCGCGCGCGCCGGCAAGCACGGCACAGCCCGCCAGAATACCGCCCCCCAGAAGCTCCCGGCGGTTGACCGCCTTCCGCCCGCGCCTGTCTGCAACCATGATCGAGGCTCCCCGCTATCGCGTTTTCGCATCGATGATATGGCGCGTATGCCTGCAGGTTCCAGAGGTCTTTGCCGTAACCGGGCTCAGCCCGTCACCGAATAGGCGAGTATGACGAGCCCGATGCAGCAGAGCGTCCAGGCCAGGGCCCCGCGTGCCGCATGCAGCCGCAATGTGCGATCGAGCCGTGCCTCGGCATCCTCGTCCCAGCCGAAAGCCGCACCGGCGCTGTCGGCGAGATTGCGCAAGGTCGCGACGCGGGCCTGAGCGGAATGCGACCGGCGATGCTGATCGAAACGATCAGGATATGGCCCGGAATCGTGGGACATGGCTTCTACTCCGACGCCCGCTGCCGACCAGACAGCAGCGCATGGAAGTATGCTACGCCGGCTTGCGTTAAAGATCCGTTTCAGGCGCGCCACGCGGCGTTTCGACCCGCACGATGCGCCGCAAACCGACATGCGCGACGCCGCCCTCGCTTCCGGGGCGTTGCGGGTTTATGCAGTTGACGGGTTTCGCGCGGCGATGCGAAAACGGGCGAAGGGGTTCGGCATGGTTTCCGGCAACGCGACAGCATCCGTTACGGCGCAACGGGCCGCGAAGGTGACCAGCCGCGATGTCGCGCTGGAGCGCAAGCTGCGGCGCGCCATGCAGGGCGAGGTGCGCTTCGATGCGTTCACGCGCGGACGCTATGCCACCGATGCCTCGATCTACCAGATCATGCCCATGGGCGTGGTCATGCCGGAGAATGCCGAGGATCTCGAAGCCGCGCTGACCATCGCGCGGGAGGAAGGCGTGCCGGTGATCGCGCGCGGCGGCGGCACTTCGCAGAACGGACAGCCGATCGGCGAGGGGCTCGTCATCGATTGCGCGCGCCACCTCGACCGGGTGCTGGATTACGACCCGCAGGCGCGCACCATCCGCGTCGAGCCGGGCATGGTGCTCGAGCGGCTCAATGCGCAGCTGAGAGCGGACGGGCTGTTCTTCCCGGTGGAGCCCTCCACCGCCTCACGCTGCACCATCGGCGGCATGACCGGCAACAACTCCTGTGGCGCGCGCTCGATCCGCTACGGCAAGATGGTCGACAATGTGCTCGCCGTCGACGGCTGGTTCCACCATGGCGAGGCCTTCCGCTACGGCGCGATGAGTGGCGATGACGGCGGCGTCACCGGTTCGCCGGATGCGCGCAAGCTCGCGACCTCACTGGTCGGGCTCGCTCATGCCGAGCGCGCCGAGATCGAGGCGCGCTTTCCGCAGGTGCAGCGGCGCGTGGGCGGCTACAATCTCGATGCGCTGCTTGCACCTGTGCCGAATCTCGCGCATCTGCTCGTCGGCTCGGAAGGCACGCTCGCGATTTCGCGCGCGGTGACGCTCGCGCTCTCGCCCCTTCCGCAATATCGCGTGATGGGCGTGTGCCATTTCCCGAGCTTTCGCGCGGCGATGGAGACGACGCGTCATCTCGTCGAGCTCGGGCCCGTTGCGGTGGAGCTTGTCGACCGCAACGTGCTCGAACTCGGCGCCGATATCGATATCTTTCGCCGCACCCTGGCGCAGATCACCAGGGGTCAGCCCGATTGCCTGCTGCTGGTCGAATTCGCCGGCGAGAGCATGGACGCCCTGCGTGATGATCTCGCGCGCCTCGACCAGTGCATGGCCGATCACGGCTACCCCGATGCCGTGGTGGAGGTCATCGATGCGGGCGCGCAGAAACAGGTCTGGGGCGTGCGCGAGGCCTGCCTGAATATCATGATGTCGATGAAGGGAGATGGCAAGCCGGTCTCCTTCATCGAGGATTGCGCCGTGCCGCTCACGCATCTCGCCGATTACACCGACCGTGTCACGGCGATTTTCGAGAAACACGGCACGCGCGGCACCTGGTATGCGCATGCCTCCGTCGGCTGCCTGCATGTGCGCCCGATCCTCAATATGAAGACGGATGACGGCGTGCGGGCCATGCGCGCCATTGCCGAGGAGACCTTCGAAGAGGTGCGCCGGTTCGAGGGTTCGCATTCCGGCGAGCATGGCGACGGGATCTCGCGCTCGGAATTTCATGAGGCAATGTTCGGCACCCGCATGGTGCGCGCCTTCGAGGCGGTGAAGAACGCCTTCGATCCGCAAGGCCGTCTCAATCCCGGCAAGATCGTGCGCCCGCTCACCTTCGACGATCGCGACCAGCTGCGCTACCCGCCCGGCTACGCGCAGGCCGCGCCGCGCGAGACCGCCCTCGACTGGAGCGATCACGGCGGCATGCTCGCCGCCGTGGAGATGTGCAACAACAACGGCACCTGCCGCAAGCGCGTCGGCGGGGCGATGTGTCCGAGTTTTCGCGTCACCGGGAGCGAGGTGCATGTGACGCGCGGGCGCGCGAATACGCTGCGCCTCGCCATGACCGGCCAGCTCGGCGAAGACGCCTTCACCGATCCCGCCATGAAGGCGACGATGGATCTGTGCGTCTCCTGCAAGGCGTGCCGCCACGAATGCCCCACCGGCGTCGACATGGCGCGGATGAAGATCGAATTCCTCAGCCACTATCACGCGCGCCACGGCCTGCCGCTGAAGGAACGGCTCATCGCCTGGCTCCCGCGTTATGCGCCGCTCGCTTCGCGGCTGCGCGGGCTCGTGAACCTGCGCGACAGGGTGGCGGGCCTTGCGACCCTGTCCGAGAAGATCGCGGGCTTCTCCGCCCGCCGCTCGCTCCCCGTCTGGCGCAAGCCCTGGGCGGAGAGGCGCGCGCCATCATCGCCGCAGGATGTGATCGGGGACGGGCGGGACGTGGTGCTCTTCGGTGATACCTTCAACCGCTATTTCGAACCGGAAAACCTCGCCGCCGCCGCCCGCGTGCTGGCGCGGGCCGGCTATCGCCTGCACCGGGTCGCACCGGCGGATCGCGGCCGTCCGCTATGTTGCGGGCGCACCTTCCTCGCAGCCGGACAGGTCGACGAGGCGCGTTTGGAAGCGCGGCGAACCCGGGATGCGCTGATCCCCTTCGTCGAGCGCGGTGCGCGCGTGATCGGGCTCGAACCCTCCTGCCTGCTCACCCTGCGCGACGAATTTCACGCGCTGTTGCCCCACGAGGCGACGCAGGCGCTCTCCGACGCCACCTTCCTTTTCGAGGAAGCGCTCGCCGCCGATCAGGAGGCCGGTGTGATCGACCTCGCCTTCGCCGATCAGGGCGGGCGCAAGGCCTATCTGCACGGGCATTGTCATCAAAAGAGCTTCGAAGCATTCGGCCCCGTGGAGACGCTGCTGCGGGTGGTGCCCGGCCTCAAGTTGGAGACGATCGAATCCAGCTGCTGCGGTATGGCCGGCGCCTTCGGCTATGATGCACGCACCATCGATTCCTCGCTCGCCATGGGAGAGCTCTCGCTCTTCCCGGCACTCCGCGAAGCCGAACCCGATGCCGTCATCCTCGCCGATGGCACATCCTGCCGCCACCAGATCGGTGACGGCGTGGCGCGTGAGGCGATCCATGTTGCGCGGTTCCTGGATCAGGCGCTCAACGAATGATTCGCACGTTGCGCGAGCCGATCTCACCGGAATCCGGACATTTCATCACGATGCGGATATCGTCGTAGCTGCGGTCGGTCCAGCCGGGCTGGAGCCAGTTATGGTTTGGCCCCGGCTGACCGGGCGGGCGATCTTCCCAGCCGAAATACATGTAGGATCCCGGCGTGCAGCCGCGATCCTCGACCTGCGGCGCGCGATGCTTGCCTTCAGGCAGGATGCCGCCATCGCTTTCGCCGACACATTCGTCCAGGCTTTCGCAGCGCACGGTCTCCAGCATGTCGAAGCCCTGATCGATCTGGCCCGGACGGAACCATCGGTTCCACGCGCCCGGGATGTCTTCGGCAACGCGGATGATGTCGAAGATCTCGCGCCCGTTCACGATCCGCGTGTCGGTGAAATATTCGAAGACGGGGGCAAAGGGCGGGCGATTCGGATTGTCGAGGAGCCCGGGATGCGATCTTACATGCCGCTGATTGCGCATGCTGAAGCTCAGCGATTCACCTTCGGCGCAACGCGGCCAATCGAAATCGTATTCCGTCCCCTCGTTATCGGCAATCAGCGTCATCTGGCTGCGATAACGATCGCGCCCCTGCGGATCGGCGGGGTTGGCGGATTCGTAGTCGTAGCAATAGGCGAAAAGCTGGTTGTAATCCCCCGCATCGGGGTTGAGATAGGTCATTTCCGGGGGATCGTATTGCTGCGTCAGCGCATCGATGTGCACATCCGTGCGTACGCTGACATGCATCGATTCGGCGATTCCGGGAACGACATGCGCCATTACCGTGCGCAAATCGCCCGAGAGTTCGAGCGAGAAGGTATTCTGGTTGATCCAGCTGCCTTCGGAGGCGATCGAACCCAGATGATCCGGCGCGCGACCCTGCCCCGAGACCTGCGCCAGATACGCCGCGATGACCTGTTCCGGGTTCTGACGGTTCTCGGAATTCGCCACATGCAGCGCGAGCCCGTCGGATACGGCCTGGAGCTGCGATCGCGCATCGGTCGCGCGGCTGTAATCCACGGCGATACCGGCGATGCCGAAGAGGGGGATCGCCGTCACGGCAAACACCATGGCGACGCCGCCACGTTTGTCCCGGCAGAACTCTAACATTGCACCACCTGCCTTCATCTGCTGACGACCACTTGCTTGAAAAGCATCGGCGATGGATAACGCAAATTTAGACGAATGCGCAGCACTTCCGCTGCGTAAAGTTAATGGATATCTCAGCGAAATAATTAGTGAAGCTGATTTCTGATTTGGGTCAATTTGCTCTGACCGTCCTGAAGTGACGCACGAGCCGCAGGTTTTCGCAGCAGACAGATGGACATTGCCAATCCGATACAATGCAAGACCTCAAGCGCCTGCAATTAAAACTGATTTAATCTACATAAATACAATCGAAAGGTGCCTCACCCCCGTCGGAAGACGCGTCGCACGACGCCCGACGTTCCTCCCGCGAAAATCATGGCATCTCACCTCGATATCACCCATATAAGCGTCGTACCTTATCGAAAGCGAAGCCATGAGCGCACTCGCCGAACGGCGTTTCCTGAAGATGAACGGGCTGGGGAACCAGATCGTCGTGCTTGATCTGCGCGGCACGGCGATCACGGTCTCGGCGCAGGAGGCGCGCGCCGTCGCGGCGCATCCGCGTTCGCCCTTCGACCAGTTGATGATCATCCATGATCCGCGCGGGCCGGGCGCTGACGCCTTCATCCGCATCATGAACAATGACGGCTCGGATGCCGGCGCCTGCGGCAACGGCATGCGCTGCATCGCCTGGGCGCTTTGCGTCGATCCGCCCATCAGCGGCGGTCTCGCGCGTGACCACCTGCGGCTCGAGACCCGCGCAGGCCTGCTGGAAGCATGGATGCGCGACGAGACGACGTTTACCGTCGATATGGGCGCGCCGAAATTCGACTGGCAGGACATTCCCCTGCGTGATCCGTTTCCCGATACCCGCTATATCGAATTGCAGGCGGGGCCGATCGATGCGCCGGTCCTGCATTCGCCCTCGGCGGTGAATATGGGCAATCCGCATGCGGTCTTCTTCGTCGATGATCTTGATGCCCATGATCTCGCCCGGTTCGGGCCGTTGCTGGAAAACCATCCGATCTTTCCTGACCGCGCCAATATCTCGCTCGCCCAGGTGCTCTCGCCGCGTCACATCCGGCTCAAGGTCTGGGAACGGGGCGCGGGGCTGACCCTGGCCTGCGGATCGGCCGCTTGCGCGGCACTCGTCGCGGCTGCCCGGCGCAAGTTCACCGGGCGCGAGGCGCTCGTGAGCCTGCCCGGCGGCGATCTTGACATCACCTGGCGGGAAAGCGATTCCCACGTGCTGATGACCGGGCCGGTGGAGATGGAATGGGAAGACCGGTTTCCGGCGGAGATTTTCGCCGGCGCTGTATGAGACGGTGCATACCTGTGGGCAGGCCCGCAGGACGGCAGGATACGAGGATCACAGGATCGCATGACGCGCCCGCCGCCACGCGCTCCGCAGGAGGTAACGATACACGGCCCATGAGCATCGATCTTGTCACATTCGGCTGCCGGCTCAACACCTACGAGTCCGAGGCGATGGAGCGTCAGGCCCGCGAGGCCGGCCTCGAGGACACCGTCATCGTCAATACCTGCGCGGTCACGGCGGAAGCCACGCGCCAGGCCCGCCAGAGCATCCGCCGCATCGCCCGCGAACGCCCCGACGCGCGCATCATCGTCACCGGCTGCGCCGCCCAGGTCGAGCCCGGGACCTTCGCCGCCATGCCGGAAGTGGCGCAGGTCGTGGGCAATCACGAGAAGATGCAGCCCGGGACCTGGCAGAAGCTGCAGGCCTTCGGTATCGGTGAGAGCGAAAAGGTCATCGTCGACGACATCATGGCCGTGCGCGAGACCGCCGCGCATCTGATCGACGGGATGAAGGGGCGCACGCGCGCCTTCGTGCAGGTCCAGAACGGCTGCGACCATCGCTGCACCTTCTGCATCATTCCCTATGGCCGCGGCAATTCGCGCTCGGTCCCGATGGGCGTCGTCGTCGAGCAGATCCGCATGCTCGTCGAGAACGGCACCCGCGAGGCGGTGCTGACCGGGGTCGACATCACCAGCTACGGCAAGGATCTGCCGGGTGAGCCGCGTTTCGGCACTCTGGTGCGCGCCATTCTGCGGCATGTGCCCGAGCTCGAACGGCTGCGCATCTCCTCAATCGATTCCGTCGAGGCGGATGACGATCTGATGCGCGCGCTCGCCGAGGAGGAGCGGCTGATGCCGCATCTGCATCTCTCGCTCCAGGCCGGCGACGACATGATCCTCAAGCGCATGAAGCGCCGCCATCTGCGCGCGGATGCAATCCGCTTCTGCGCGGAAGCGCGGCGGCTGCGCCCGGATCTCGTGTTCGGCGCCGACATCATCGCCGGCTTTCC
>NZ_DATGCW010000053.1:0-11118 GCF_035311605.1 Saliniramus sp. | reverse complement strand
CCGTGGCAATCCCAGCCGGGGACGTAGTTCGAATCCTTGCCCAGCATCTGCTGCGAGCGCACGATCAGATCCTTCAGGATCTTGTTGAGCGCATGCCCGATATGGATGTTGCCGTTGGCATAGGGCGGGCCGTCATGCAGCACGAAGCGGTCGCGCTTCTCGCGCGTGCCCTGCTCGCGCAGCTTGCGATAGAGATCGATCTCGTTCCAGCGGGCGAGGAATTCCGGCTCGCGCCTGGGCAGGCCGGCGCGCATCGGGAATTCCGTCTGCGGCAGGTAGAGGGTGGAGGCGTAATCAGGCGCGTCGTTGACGGGCGTGTTGTCAGGCTTGTCGGACATCTGTTTCAACCTTGTGGCTCACCGCAGCATGCGGGAGCGGAATCTTCATCGAAATCGGGCGCGAAGCAGCGTTCCCGGCCCCTCGCCGCCTTGCGTGAAGGCGTATCAAGCGAGGGCCGGGCCGGTAATTCGCCGCCCGTCATGGCCGTATCGACCCGTCATCATCGTTTTCCCGACGCGTGTTGTCGCCCGGCTTGTAGCAAGCCAGTGCGCGCGAATAAAGCGTCTCGAACAGCAAACCCCGCCATCACTGTCGCAATGGCGGGGTCGCTGGCCGAATTCGGGGCGCTCAGGCGCCTCAGGCGGCGCGGATATCGCCGAGAAAACGCTCGACTTCGCCGCTGAGCGTCTTCGCCTGCTGCGACAATTCCTCCACGGAAGCGAGCATCTTCGAAGCCGCGTCGCCGGTCTCGCGCGAAGCATCGTTCACGCCGGCAATGTGGTTGGCGACCTCGCCGGTTCCCGCCGCCGCCTGCTGCACATTGGTGTTGATCTCGTGCGTGGCGCTCGCCTGCTGTTGCACCGAGGCGGAGATCGAAGAGGCGGTCTGGTTGACCTCACTGACGGCACCGGCGATCCCGGTAATGACACCGACGGCCTCCTGCGTCGCGCTCTGGATCGCCGTGATCTGATCCGCGATATCCTCCGTTGCGCGTTGCGTCTGGCTGGCGAGGTTCTTCACCTCCGCTGCGACCACGGCGAAGCCCTTGCCCGCATCGCCGGCCCGCGCCGCTTCGATCGTGGCGTTGAGGGCCAGCAGATTGGTCTGTTCGGCAATGGCCTGGATCAGCGAGATCACGTCACCGACCTTCTGCGCGGAAGCCGAGAGCCCCTGCATCGTGGTCTCGGCTCGACTGACCTCCGCGACAGCACGCTCCGTGGACTGGCTCGAACTCTCGACCTGGCGCCCGATTTCGCTGATCGAGGCAGTGAGCTCCTCCGTCGCGGCGGCGACGGATTGGACATTGGTGCTGGCTTCCTCAGTGGCCGCCGCGACGCTGGCGGAGCGCTGTGCGCCACTCTCGGCGAGGCTCGCCATGCCCTGTGCCGAATCCTGCATCTGCGTCGCGGAGCCGGAGAGGCTGCGCACGATCCCGGCAATGGTCTTCTCGAAACCGGAAATCGCCTGTTCGAGCTTCTGCCCCTTGGCGAGCCGGCTCGCCTGCTCACGTTCCTGTTCGACGCGCAGTGCTTCGCGCTCGGCCAGCCCGTCGCGGAAATACTGCACGCTCTGGGCCATCTGCCCGATCTCGTCGCTGCGCCCGATGCCGGGAACTGCAAGATCGCTCTCGCCCCGCGTCAGCCGTGTCATCACGCCGCTGAGATCGCCCAGCGGACGCGAGACCCGGGCGACGAGGCTCCAGATCGTGAAGCCCACACTTGCAGCCAGCATGACGAGCGCAGCAATAATCAGCATGCCGGCAAAACGTGCCTGCTCTTGCGCCGTCGCGACGGCTGCATCGGTGCGCTGTGACATCATGACGAAGAACCCATCGACCGGGGCCATGATCTCCGCCTTGAAGCGGTGGTACTGGCGCGAATGCAAAAGGCGCGCCGCATAGGCCATGTCGGGCTCGCCCTGGAGGCTGTATTCGCCGTTCTCATCCGCAAACAGGCCCTTGACCGCATTCATCGCCTGCGTCTCCAACGCCACGAGCCCGTCTGAATTGTTCTGCGCCTGCGTCAGAAGATCGAATTCCGCCTCGGTGAAGCCCGCTTCGTGCTTGAGATCTTCCAATGCGATCGTACGGTCCGCCGGGCGCGGGACGGCGTCGCCGGCTGCAACGAAATCCCAGTAGCTGCGCCAGTAGTCCTGCGGACGCGGCTTCTCGCCGTTGCGGATGGCGAGCACGTCCCAATATTGGGCCTCGTAAGACTCATCGCCGGTGACGGCATAGGTGCGCGCCAGCCGGGTGAGGTCGTCGGAGCTCTGACGCAACTCGTCGGCGAGCAGATAGGATTGATATTTCTGCTGATGCGCCCGGTGTAATTCGCCCGTGGCGGATTTGTAGAAATAGGCCGCGCCGGTAACGGCGAGGATCGACAGAACCAGCGAAGTCGTGATCAGGGTCGTGAGGCGTTTGATCGTCATGCCCGTTTTCTCTCGCTCACATGGCCTGTGATCGGAAGATTTGCCACAATGCAGACCCTTGCAGCGAAGCCGGGGGGGGCGGGCAGAGCGCATTTCTGATCACGAGCGCATTACAATTCAGGATGAATTCAATGCGTAAAATAACGTTCTTTAATTGATAAAATGATAATCAGAAAGCGCTTTTCGAATCAGCGGCAATCTTCGCGGTCATTCCGCATATCAGGCCGGGTCAGGGGCGGCGCGCGATGGCACCTCCCCCGAGCGCAGCGGCAATTCGCGCATCCGCAGCAGAAAGCCCAGCGCGCCGGCCAGAATCAGTGCCGCAAAACCGAACGCCCAGGCGAAGGCGCCGGCAAAGCGCTCCGGATCGGCCGAAAGCGCGCCGGATCGCAGGGCGCGGGCCGCATCGGGATCGGCTGCACCGAGACCGCCAAGCACGATGGCGCCAAGCGCTGCCACCATCAGCGCACCGCCCAGTTGCCGGAAGAAGCCCATGGCGCCGGTCACCGTCCCCACCTGATGCACGGCCACCGCGTTCTGGATCGCCACCGTACAGACCGGCAGCAATGTGCCATTACCCGCCGAGATGACCGCGATCAGGGTGGCGACCAGCCAGAAGGGCAGAGTCGTCACGAAGAACGCCAGTACCAGCATCGCCGTGATTGCGACGCTCAGGCCGATGATCGGCACGCGCTTGTAATGATCGAGCCGCGACATCAACCGGCCGGCGGTCGTCGCGCCGATGACGGTGCCGAGCATCAGCGGCAGCAGCGCGAAACCCGATTGCGCCGCGTTCAGGCCCCAGACCGTCTCATAATAGACCGGCATGTAGATCGTCAGACCGATGAACGTCCCCATGCCGAAAGCCGCCGCGAGCACGCCCGTGCGCACCACCTGGTTGGCGAAGAGCGGCAGCGGGATGAGCGGCTCGCGCGCACGCATCAGGCGCAGCGCAAAGGCGATCCAGAAGACGAGCGAGAGGCCGATCAGCCCGATCACCTGCGGCGATAGCCACGGATGCAGATTGCCGCCCTGGCTGAGCGCCAGCAGCAGCGCCACCGTGGCGCAGACCATCAGCACCGCACCGGGAATGTCGAGCCTGTGCGGACGCTCGTGCCGCGGCAGCCGGGCAAGCGTCGTATAGGACATCCACAGGGCCAGCCCGCCGAGTGGCAGGTTGACCCAGAAGATCACCGACCAGTGCAGGTATTGCGCGATCACGCCCCCGATGGTCGGGCCGGCGACGCTCGCGGTGAGGAAGACGCCCGCGATATAGGCCTGATACTTGCCGCGCTCGCGCGGGGAAACGACATCCGCCACTATGGTCTGCGCCAGCGAGATCAGCCCGCCACCGCCCAGCCCCTGTATGGCCCGCGCCACGATCAGCCAGATCATGTTGGGCGCGAACGCGCAGGCGATCGAGCCGATGACGAAGACGCTCACGGCGGTCAGCAGCGCGAAGCGGCGCCCGTGTATATCGGAGAACTTGCCGTAGAGCGGCGTCACGGCGGTGGCCGAGATCAGGTAGCCGGTGATCACCCAGGGAATCAGTTCGGCATTGCCGAGCTCACGCCCGATCGTCGGCAGCGCCGTGGCGACGATGGTCTGGTCGAGGGCCCCGAGGAACATGGCCAGCACGATGCCGCCGATGATGGCGCGGATTTCACGCTCATTGAGGTTGTATTCGCGCGTCCGCGCTCCCTGATCCATGGCCTGACCTCCCCGACCAGAACTAGCGCCCTGTCCGGCAAATGGGACACGCGATTTCGCCCAATGCATCTGGACGTGATGAGCGCGCATGCGAGTCAGCAATGCTGATCCTTGATCTCGGCGCGGAGGCCGTGCCTGGCGGGCCGGGCTTCGGGCCGGCAACCGCATGCAAGTCGGCATCGCGCGTCGGAATCGTCGCCACATCTATTGGACAATCCTGCAACTCTTTAATACATTTGGTTGAAATATGAGCGAATCACACGCGGAGAAGAGTATTTTCATGAATCGTCCGACATTTTTACACAAGGGTGAGCCTGCGAGGTTGTTTCCGGTTCTGGCCGATTCCTCAAAGGAAGGCCGCGCGCTTTCGATCTTTCTCGCCTGTTTTGCGCATGTCCCGGAATTCGGGCGGGCGCTGATGACCTCTCTGGGGCAGCGCACGGGCACGCGCACGCGGTTTCGGGTGTTCACGGAGGTCGAATTCGCCGGTAACGGCGGCAAGAACAATCGCCCCGACGGAATTCTGATCGTCGAGAATGGCCGCAGCAGCTGGTCGGCCCTGATCGAGGCCAAGATCGGCAACGCCGAACTCACCACCGAGCAGCTGAGCGCCTATTGCGAGATCGCCAAGGCGAACGGCATTGATACGATCATCACCATCTCGAACCAGTTCGCGCCCCTGCCCACGCATCACCCGCTGAAACTGCCGGCATCCGTGCGCAAGAAGGTCGAGATCTTCCATTGGTCCTGGATGTATCTGCTCACGCAAGCGAGTCTGCTGATCGAGAACGAGGAGATCGCGGATGACACGCAGAGGGTCATCCTGCAGGAATTCATCCGCTTCCTGTCGCATGAGAGCACCGGCGCGAAGAGCTTCACCAGCATGCCCGCCGAGTGGCCCGAGATCGCGGCGAAGATCCATGCCGGCGGTGCGGTAAAGCAGAGCGCGGAGGAGGTGAAGGATGTCGTCGGCGCCTGGCATCAGGAATTGCGCGATCTGAGCCTGATCCTCACGCGCCAGCTCAAGACCGAGGTGAAGGTCCGCATCCCGCGCAAGCATGCAGCCGATCCCCAGCTGCGCCTCAAGGAGGATGTCGCCACCCTGTGCAGGGAAAACCGCCTGGAGGCATGCTTCCAGATCCCCGCAGCCGCCGCGCCGCTCGATCTCGTGGCGGATGTGAAGGCGCGCTCGATCACCACCAGCATGCGCCTGCGCGCGCCGGAGGATAAAAAGAGCACGAAGGCCAGATTGTCATGGCTCCTGCGCCAGATCGGCAAGGCCGAACTGCCGGCCACGCATATCCGGCTCTACTGGCCGGGACGGGGCGGCGCGACGCAATATGCGCTCGACGCACTGCGCGAGAATGCCGACATCGCCCTTCCCGACCGAAAGGAGATCGCGCCGCATACCTTCGAGATCATCCATGTCTGCGATCTCGGCGCGCGCTTCACGCAGCGCAAGAATTTCATCTCCGATCTGGAGAGCGCGGTGCCAGCCTTCTACGAACAGATCGGCCAATATCTCAAGGCCTGGCAACCCAGCGCACCGCGCATGCCGGAAGACCGTGCGAGCAAAAAAGACGTCGAGCCCGCAGTGATTGCCGAGGAGATGGCGGCGGATATTGCAGAAGGGCAATCGGCGGGGGAGTAAGGGACGATCGGAGACGGGAACAAGGCCTCCCAAATGCAATGCGCATGGCCGCCTTTGATCCCTCCCCTGAGGGCAGGAAAAACAGCCCGCGCCCTTCATGCGGGCGCCTCCCCGCCCGGACGGGGAGGGAACGAGCGCGGAGAGTACGGAAGACCGGGATCATCCGCGTCAAGGCCTCTGCAAGCGCCCCCCGTTTGGCGCATCATTGCGTCAGGAGGGTACCCGCTTACGGAACACGAAGCGTCACCCGATAAACTCAGAGCGCCGGCCTGACTCCGTCAGGCCGGAACGCGCTGTAACCCCCTCGCTGCAGGCCCGCTGTTGTGGAACACGGGGGTGTGGTGATCACGCGGGCGACAGGGCCGGTTTGCGGCGGGCGTCGCTTTCATAGAGGTCGTCGATATCCTCGCGAATGGCCCGCAGGCGGGTGTGGATGCCGTCGGCAATGGTGCGCAGAGCCTGGCGGGCGTCGGCGTCCTGCAGATCGGCGAAGGTCATGTCGAGCGCGTTGAAATGCGCGCGCAGATGGCCCAGTTCGTCGATGATGACGAGCAGTGCCTCTTGCGCGGTCGGTGGCAGGGTCATGTCGGAGGGGTGGATCGGGCGATGCGCCTGGAAGCCCTCGACCAGTGCCTTCATCCGCGTGATCTCGCGCGGCGTGCGCCCGCCGAACATGCTGCGCAGCCAGACGACGTCATCATGCGAAAGCGCGCTCATGCCAGCCCCCTTTCGCTCGGAACGAGGGGAACAGGAGCCGTCATCCGGCGCGCCGCCCTGCCTGCCGAACCCGGATTCGAGAATCGCGTGTGTATCCCCGCCGAACACGCCGCGGGCGCTTCCGCCGTGAAGGCGGTTTTGGTATCGCTGATTATAGCCATTGGAAAACGTAGCCTTTTCTGGTGGTCAGAGCCGGGTGGAGGTTGCACCCTCCATCCGGTTCGCAATTTTATATAGCATTTCAGGAACGAATCTGCAACATGGGTTGTGGTGGGATTTTCGGGCAGTGGCGACGGGTGAACCTCCGCGCACTTGGTCGAATGCTATGGAATGCCGTAACTTGAAAAAACGCTTTCTCTTTCGAATGACATATTACCGAAATTTGGAGCGATATCTTGCTGATGGCGCGATATACGCAAAGCATAACCCTCATTTCCAAGGCGGATATCGGATATCATTCGATGAAATCGTTGCGCGGAGAGGAACTTCCGCTTTTCAAACGCCATGCGGATCGACCGTAAACCATTTCGTCCCCTTCTATTTTTCCCCGATCACGAAAATGGCGTTCACGATCGATCGGGGAAGTGTCAAGCTCAGGGCACCGGACGGGAAAATTCTGGAAGACGCGTCGATGAACGATGTCGCGTTTCTCGTCGTCGAGCCACAGAGGCTGTTTAACTCGGGCAGACAATGCTGGTTCACGGATATCGCCTGCAATTCGGGGATACAGCCGGCCTATGAGGACGACCCGGCAAAGCTCGAAGAGCATATCGATTGGGCTCTTTTCGACGACAGCCCCTACACAGCGGCGATCCCCGAGATCGGTTATGCGGGGGTATGCAGATATCAGCAAGATCGCGACGATCCCCCGGCGCACCAGCAGCGCAGCAAGAAGCGCATGGCGGAATTTCTCGTCCGGGACTGTTTGAAGATGGAGGAGGTTTCGTGCATCGTGCTCAAGAGCGCCGAACATGAACGGCATGTTCGCGCGTGGCTGGACGCAGCCGGTCTGCCGATCCGGCTACTGATCAAGCCCGCGTGCTATGTCTGAACCATGACCTTTTGAACCATGACGATCGAATACAAAACAGGCGATATGTTTGATGAGCCGACCGAGGCCATCGTCAACACGGTCAACTGCGTTGGCGTGATGGGCAAAGGCGTGGCCCTTGAGTTCAAACGGCGCTGGCCGGAAAACTATCGCGCATACAAGCGCCTGTGCGACGCGGGCGATCTTGCCCCGGGAAAGATGTTCGTTTTCGACAACGGCGGCCTCATGGCGGATGGCCAACATCGCTATCTCATCAACTTCCCGACCAAGCAGCATTGGCGTGCGCAGTCAAAGCTGGATTTCATTGAGCAGGGGCTTGATGATTTCATCAGAAATATCAGAAATCTGGGGATCATGTCCGTCGCATTGCCACCGCTCGGCTGCGGAAATGGCGGGCTTGACTGGAACGACGTCCGCCCCTTGATCGAAGATAAACTCGCGTCGCTGCAAGACGTGCATTTCGTCGTGTTCGCGCCAGGATCCGAGAAAGGCCCTGCACCCGAGCAGGAAGGCATACCAACCGATCTGACCGTCGGGCGGGCGACCATGATGGTCGTGTTCTCAGAGCTCGAGAAATTTTTCGGCGGCCAGTTGACGCGGCTGACGGCCCAGAAGCTCGTCTATTTTATGCAGGTTCTCGGCATTCAATTCGGCCTGCAATTCGAAAAGGGGCAATTCGGCCCTTACAGCAAGGAACTCCATGCGGCGTTCAAGGCCATGGAGAAGAAGGGCTTTATTCAGGGATATAGCGATAGTGAAGAAAAAGTGATCGTCACCCATGCGACATTCGCAGCTTCCAGCGAATTCCTGAAGAAAAATAACGTCGAGGTGAACGCGATGATCAATGATTTATCGTTGCTGGTCGATGGTTATGAAACACCTTTTGGCATGGAACTCTTGTCCAGCTTGCATTATTTGTCGATCGCAGAGGGGATTACAGATCAGCCCTCAATGTCCGAGGCGCTGGAATCCTGGAACGACCATAAGCGTGAAAAGTTCTCCCGCGCTTCCGTCACCGCCGCCCTGAATCGTCTGAAAGAAGACGGTTACATCAAGGCTGAGCACTGATCACCCCACCTCCCCCGTCCCTCCACGCCCCGTCTGCACGCCGTAATACGCCCAGAGCACCTTCGCCGCGACGCCGCGCCAGGGGCGCCATTGGTCGGCGAGGATGAGGAGTTCGGCGGGTTTGGGGCGGGTGTCCAGGGTGTAGGCGAGGCGGGCGCCTTCCTGGAGGGCGAGATCGCCGGCGGCGAAGGCGTCGGGGTGGCCGAGGCAGAAGAGCAGGTAGATATCGGCGGTCCACGGGCCGATCCCCTTCACCGTGACGAGGGCCTCATGGGCGGCATCGGCATCCTGCGCGGCCAGATCATCAAGCGGCAGATCGCCCTGCGCGACGGCCTCGGCAACGGCGCGCAGCGTCCGGATTTTCGGCGCGGAGAGGCCGCAGGCGCGCAACGCCTCGTCATCGGCCCCGCGCAGGGTCGGCGCGTCGAGAGTGGGGAAGCGTTCGCTCACCCGCCCCCAGATCGCCTTGGCGCTCGCGGTCGAGACCTGTTGCGAGACGATGATGGCGGCAAGGCCGGCAAAACCCGGCTCGCGCTTGCGCAGGGGAGGCCCCGCACCGCGCGCCGCGACCTCCCCGATGATCCGCGCCATCACCGCATCCTGCGCCCGCAGGGCATCGAGCCCCGCCTGCATTGCCGCTTCGCTGTCGAGTATCATCCGCCCCCGCTCTGGCTTATGGTGCCTGCAAACGACCGAACGATCGAAGGTCCGCGCGCGTGACGCAACCCCTTTTCCGCTTTGCCCCGAGCCCGAACGGGCTTCTGCATCTGGGCCACGCCTATTCCGCCCTCCTCAATGCGGATCTCGCCAAGCGTTTCGGCGGGCGGCTGATCCTGCGCATCGAGGATATCGACATCACCCGCTGCCGGCCCGAATACGACGCGGCGATCGTCCGCGATCTCGCCTGGCTCGGGCTTCGCTTCGAGGAACCGATCCGGCGGCAATCGCAGCATTTCGACGATTACCGCCTGCTGCTGCGCCGCCTGCGCGAAGCCGGGCTGGTCTATCCCTGCTTTGCGACCCGTAAGGAGATCGCGCAGGCCGTCACTGCCCGCGAAGCCGAGACCGGCACCTCCGCCCTGCGTGATCCTGACGGCGCGCCGCTCTATCCGCGTCTGTGCGCCGGGCTCGACCCCGCCGAGGCGCAGGCGCGGATTGAGGCTGGCGAGCCGTTCGCCCTGCGTCTCGACATGGCGAAGGCGCGGGCCGAGGCCGCACGAATCGCACCGGAGGGGCTTGCCTACGCGCGCTTCGACCGGGACGGAAATATCGCGCGCGTTCCCGCCGATCCCGCGCGCTGGGGCGATGCGGTGATCATGCGCAAGGAGATCCCGACAAGCTATCACCTCGCGGTGGTGCATGACGACGCGGCCCAGGGCGTCACCCATGTGGTGCGCGGGCGCGATCTCGAGCCGGCGACGGATCTGCACGTGCTGCTGCAATGCCTGCTTCGCCTGCCCACGCCGCTCTACCATCACCATGATCTGATCCGCGACGAGGAAGGCGAAAAACTCGCCAAGAGCCGCGTCTCGACGCCAATCGCGCAGCTGCGCGAAGAGGGCGCGGATCCGGCGGCCTTGCGGGCGATGCTGGGATTCGAGGCTTGATCGGCGCCCTGCGCGCGGTACATGCAGAGCATCATCACATTGCGCGAGTCCGCCCGTCTTGAACGCCCCGCTCCCCTCTCCCCGCTCCGAAAATCCCCGCGATGCGACCTGCGCGCCGCTCTTTATCGGCTCTGAGATCTATCGCGGCTCAAGCTACGGCGCCCACCATCCCTTGCGCATCCCGCGCGTCTCGAGCGTGATGGATCTCGGACGCGCACTCGGCTGGATCGGGCCGCAGAACTACGTCACCAGCCCGCGCGCCAAGCCGGCGGCGCTGACGCTCTGGCATACGCCCGATTACATCGCCGCGCTCCAGCGGGCGGAGGAAGAGGGCGATGTCGATAAGGAAACGCGCGAGCGGCACAATCTCGGGGTAACGGCAAACCCGGTCTTTCCGGAAGTGTTTCGCCGCCCAGCCACATCGGCGGGCGGGACGATGCTTGCGGCGGATCTCGTCCATGCCGGCGGGGTCGTGCATGTGCCCGCCGGCGGCACGCATCACGCCTTTCCCGATTACGCCAACGGCTTTTGCTATTTCAACGATCCGGTGCTCTGCCTCCTGCGCCTGCGCCAGCTCGGCTTTCGGCGCGTGGCCTATGTCGATATCGACGCGCATCATTGCGACGGCGTTGCCCATGCTTTCGAGGGCGACAGGGACGCGCTCCTGATCTCCGTCCACGAGGAACGCCGCTGGCCGTTCACGGGGGCGCTCGACGAGGATGGCGGGGGGTTGCATTTCAACCTGCCGGTGCCGCGTGGCTTCAATGACAGCGAGATGCGCGCAATCCTGCACGAGTTGATCCTGCCCCGCCTCGCCGCCTTCGCGCCGCAGGCGATCGTGATGCAATGCGGCTCGGATGCGATCGAGGAGGATCCGCTCTCGC
>NZ_DATGCW010000052.1:0-3617 GCF_035311605.1 Saliniramus sp. | reverse complement strand
GATCATGCGATCCTGCGCATTGTGCTGAGCCGGATACCGCGTCTGGCCACGTAACCACCGGGGACGTTGGCGCCCCTTTTGAACCCCGCGACCGCAACCTGCAAACCCCGCCCCTCACAGCACCCCCGCCGCCGAAAAGCGGCGGGCGGATCACCCTGCGCCGGCATCTCGAAAAATCCGACTGTCAGGTGAAACAGGCCCAAGATCAGACCGCGATGCATAAAGACGGCTAGGCGGCACCACCGTAGCAGCTGCGCAATTCCTTCTTGCACAAAGCCAGGCCATTCTCGCCATCGCGCCGACATGGGGGCATTCCGCGCTCGCCTGGGCGGAATATGTACTTCTTCAAGCGCAGAAAATCATAGATGATGCGAAGCGACGCGACTGAAACAACCCAAAATCTTCCTTGACCCACCCCGACCGTCGCTGTAAACACAAGAACAAAGGATAAACATCATGAGCAGCGACACTCTGAAAATCGATTATGTCGAGTTCAGCTCGCCGGACATGGAGGCGACGGAAAGCTTCTTTGCGAAGGCTTTTGGCTGGAGCTTCGTGGAGTACGGGCCGGATTATCGCGATATCCGGGAGGCCGGGCTGGGCGGGGGGATTGCGCGCAGCGAGGCGCAGGTGGCGCCGCTCGTCGTGCTGAAAGCCGAGAATCTCGAGAGTTCGCTGGAAACCGTGCGGCAGGCGGGCGCCGAGGTCACGAAGGAGATTTTTGCTTTTCCCGGCGGGCGGCGGTTCGAGTTCAGGGAGCCCGGCGGCACGCTGATGGCGGTCTGGAGCGATCCGTGAGCCGGCGAAGGGGCGTGCCTGATCAGCCGCTTTCCCTAGCGGCAGCACTTGTGCTGTCTGGCGTATGGCGTTGATTTCCCACCATTCCCGCTTGATCCGCGCCATTGCATTGGGCATGGTGCGTTCGTAGTTGCAAACGCGCGTTCCTTGTTACGAACGGGCCGGTGGATTGGTGATCATGGGTGTTGAAGGCCGAGAGCGGACCCGGGAGCTCGAATCGGGGGCGCAGCAATTATCGGGGCAGCTGGGCAAGACGATCCAGCGTTTGCGCAAGGCCTACAACCTGTCGCTTTCCGAGCTCGCCGAGCAATCCGGTGTCGCCAAGTCGATTATCAGCCAGATCGAGCGCAACGAGACGAATCCGACCCTCGCTACGATCTGGCGCCTGTCGCAGGCGCTCGACGTCTCGATCGAGCGGGTGCTCGCAAGCGCCGAGGACGAGCCGTTCCTGGAGAAATCCAACCGGCGCGACACGCCGATCCTCGTCTCGGAAGACGGCAAGATGCGGCTGGCCATCATCGGCTGGATCAAGACCGTCGAATGGCTGCAATGGTACGATATCTCAGCTGATCCCGGCGGTGTGCTCGAATCTGATGCGCATCAGCGCGGCTCCGTCGAGACGCTCTCCGTGCTGGAAGGCGATTTCGAAGTCGAGGTGGCCGGCGTGGTGCAGACTGCCCGCACCGGCGAGACGCTGCGCTATCGTTGCGACCGCCCACATGTGGTGCGCTGCATCGGCGAGAGGCCCGGCCGCGCGACCATGGTCTGTATTCTCAAGGCCGCCGTGATGGATT
Source organism: Saliniramus sp. (assembly GCF_035311605.1). NCBI lineage: Bacteria > Pseudomonadati > Pseudomonadota > Alphaproteobacteria > Hyphomicrobiales > Salinarimonadaceae > Saliniramus > Saliniramus sp. The sequence goes on along the minus strand of NZ_DATGCW010000052.1, from coordinate 2,025 downwards.
GAGGGCGGTGCCCGGTGGAAAGCGACGCTTCGTCGCTGCCATTTCGCAACGAAAAACACTATGTAGTGGAAATGAACGACCGTCATTACGATATCTGTGTCGTCGGCGCCGGCGCGGCGGGTCTCGCGGCGGCCCTGACCTTTGCCCGCGAGGGCTATTCCGTCGCCGTGATCGGGCGTGCGCATGCCCCGCGTGACGGGCGGACCGTGGCCCTGCTCGACGGCTCCGTGCATCTGATGGAGCGCCTCGGCGTCTGGGAGACGCTCGCGCCGCATGCCGCGCCGCTCGAAATCATGCGGCTGGTCGATGATACGGACAGCCTGTTTCGCGCACCGGTGGTGGATTTCAAATGCCGCGAGATCGGGCTCGATGCCTTCGGCTGGAATGTCGAGAACGCCAATCTGGTCGAGATACTCGGTGAGGCCGTGGCCGCGCGCCCGGAAATCGCCAGCTTTTCCAGCATGGCGACGGGCATCGGATCACAGGATACCGTGACCCCCGGATCGCATGATCAGCGGATCACGATCTCCCTGGATGACGGGAGCCGCATCGCTGCTTCGCTCGTCATAGCCGCAGACGGGCGCAACTCGCCGATGCGCCGCGCCGCCGGTATCCGGGCGCGCAGCTGGGCCTATCCGCAGGCGGCGCTGACCACGATCCTCACCCATGAGCGGGATCACCGCGACATTTCAACGGAATTCCACACCCGTCACGGCCCGTTCACGCTGGTGCCGCTGCCCGGGCGCCGCTCCAGCCTCGTCTGGGTGACGGAGCCCGACAAGGCCGAGCATCTGCGTCATTACGAGGATGCGGCGCTGGCGCGCGTGATCGAGCGGCAGGCGCATGCGATCCTCGGCAAGATGGCCATCGACGGGCCGCGCGGGGTGGTGCCGATGGGCGGGCTCGCGGTCGATCGCTTCCGCGCCGATCGCCTCGCGCTCGTCGGTGAGGCCGCGCATGCTTTCCCGCCGATCGGCGCACAGGGCCTCAATCTCGGCCTGCGCGACGTCGCTGCCCTGCGCGATGCTGTGGTGGGCACCGATGGCAGGGGCGATCCCGGGAGTACTACGGCGCTGTCGCGTTACGAACGCGGGCGCCGCTTCGACGTGCGCAGCCGCACGCTCGGCGTTGACATGCTCAACCGCACCCTGCTGTCGGGCCTGCTCCCCGCCGATTTCCTGCGCGGCACGGGTCTGCGCGCGCTCGCCGCCATCACGCCTCTGCGCCGGATGATGATGCGCGAGGGCGTCAGCCCACGCCTTGGTACGCCGCAGCTGATGCGCCGTGAAGCGTCTTCGATGCAGGCCCCGTTGTAAGCGCCCTCAACCAGTCATGCGGCGCGGCGCGCGCGGGCTGTGCTCTGCCTCCTCGCGCTCGCGCAGAGCGGCCTCGTTCCGTGTGATGTAATCACGCGTCATCGGCAAGGCATCGATGCGCTTGGCCAGCTGGATCTGAAAGACGACCAGGTGCTCGAAGCGGAACGCCGCCTCGGAAGCCGCGAGATAGAACTCCCACATCCGGCAGAAGCGATCATCGTAGAGCGCTTCGGCCTTATCGTGCCGCGCCATGAAGCCTTCGCGCCAATGTCGCAGCGTCTCGGCATAGTGCAGCCGCAGGATCTCGATATCCGTCACCCGCAGGTCGGACGCCTCGATTGCCGGCATGATCTCGGAGAGCGACGGCAGCCGCCCGCCGGGGAAGATGTATTTCGCGATCCAGGGATTGACCGGCCCCGGCGTTGTCGTCTTGCCAATCGTATGAATGAGCGCGATGCCGTCATCGCTAAGGAGTCGGGCGCATTGTCCGAAGAAGGTGGTATAGTCGCGCAAGCCAACATGCTCGAACATGCCCACCGAGACGATCCGGTCATAGGGGCCCTTCGTCTCGCGATAGTCTTCGAGCGCGAAGGCGAGCCGCTCCTCCAGACCCGCCGCCTCGGCGCGGGCGCGCGCGACGCCGAGTTGCTCGCGGGAGAGCGTAATCCCGGTGACGCGCCGCGCCTGTGCGTACTCGGCGAGATACAGC
>NZ_DATGCW010000051.1:0-4246 GCF_035311605.1 Saliniramus sp. | reverse complement strand
CGCGTTCCGACCTGACGGAGTCAGGCCGGGCGCTCCAGGTCATTGTCTGGCGCATCATTTCTCCCGTCAGCCGGTATCCACCTGACGGCATGATGCTCTAGGGCGCATTCCGACCTGACGGAGTCAGGCCGGGCGCTCCAGGTCATTGTCTGGCGCATCATTTCTCCCGTCAGCCGGTATCCACCTGACGGCATGATGCTCTAGGCCTCTGCGGCATAGGCCTCGCGGTGCTGATCAGGCAGATAGGCGACCAGCATCTCGCGCACGATGGCGGGACTGCGCGAATCCCGGATCTGCAGGATCCCGTCGATGATCATCGAGCGCGAGACATCCTCGTCCTCGAACTTCAATTGCAGCTTGTCGGCGATGGGCAGACAGAACAGATTGGCGATCAGCGCACCGTAGAGCGTGGTCAGGAGCGCGATCGACATGGCCGGGCCGAGCTTGGCCGGGTCGTTCATGTTGGCAAGCATGATGACGATCCCGAGAATCGTGCCGATCATGCCCCATGCCGGCGCCGCATCGCCCATCTGGCGATAAATCTTCTGCCCCGCATCGACGCGCTGGAGGAAATTGTCGCGATCCTTTTCGAGGGTCTCGCGGATGAATTCCTTGTCGTAACCGTCAGCGATATAGCGCAGGCCCTGGGCGAGGAAGGTATTTTCCGTTTGCACGTTTTCCAGCGCGATCGGCCCGCTCTGGCGCACGACTTCGGCAATGCGGGAGAATTCGTCGATCAGATCGCGTGGTGTTTCCGATTTCATCTGGAAGGCGTAACGCACGCCGATCGGAAGGCCCTGGATCATCGTGGCCAGGGGAAAGCGGATCATGGTCGAAGCCACGGTACCGCAGATCACCAGCACGAACCCCTTCGAATCGAAATAGGTGCCGAAATTGCCGCCATCGAGCATGATCACGCCGATCAGCGTGCCGATACCCGCGACGAGTCCGATGCCGGTGGCGAGATCCATCTTTGCCTCGAAAGCAGACGCAACATCGGGATGAACCGGCAGGCCGGTTTCGTCTCCCGCAAGGTCACTCTAGCGAGGCTGCGCTGAAGATAGGGTTAACCGCGCCGTGCCCCGGCTTCCTGCAACAGGCCATTCGTCGCCGCCTCGATCCGCGCCTCGAGATCCCTGAAAAACGTGTCGCGCGGCATGCCGGGGCCGATCGGATCGAGGATTTCCACAAGGATCGTGCCCGGATGGCGGATGAATTTGCGGCGCGGCCAGTACAAGCCGGAATTCAGAGCCACCGGCAGGCAGGGGGCGCGGAGCTTCGCATAGAGAAGCGCCACACCGAATTTGTAGGCGGGCGCCGCGCCGGGCGGACGGCGTGTGCCTTCGGGAAAGATGATGATCTGACGCCCGGCGGCGATCTCCTCACGCGCGCGCACGACCATCGCCTTGAGCGCCTGCGCACCGCCCTTGCGATCAACGGGCACCGAACGCGCCTTCCAGGCATACCAGCCGAAAACGGGAATCCACATCAATTCGCGTTTGAGCACATAGGCCGGGTCGTCGAGGATGACGAGCAGGGCGAAGGTCTCCCAAAGCGACTGGTGCTTGGAGGCGACGATCGTGCCGCCAGCAGGGATCTTCTCCAGCCCCCGGAAATCCACCCTGGTTCCGGCGATCACCCTCAGAAGCCAGAGCGAGGAGCGGGCCCAGAGCCGCGCCACACGCATGAAGACCCGGCGCGGCAGGGCCAGCACCGGCAGGCACAGGATCATCCAGACGACGAGGTTGAGATAATAGGCCAGATTAAAGGCGAGGGAACGCAGGATCAGCATGGTTCATGAACCGTGAGCGGCGGGGCCGGACGCCGGGTGCAGGGCAACGGGATACCCCTCCTAACCGCCCGGGCCGGCTTTGTGAATGGCAAAGCCGTCTCATTCCACTACGGATGCCTCACCGGTCATCTCGCCGGGCGCCTCTCCCGATGCCGCCTCGGCCCCGCCATGGGAGTGCGGTTGCCAGCTGAGGATCTCGGCCAGCCGCGAGAGTTCGGGATCAGTCTCGAATTGCGTGCGCGCCCAGACGGCCAGGAACTTGAGATATTCCTGTCCGAGCAGACGAAAGGTCGAACCCTCGCGCCACCAGCGCGATACGTCCATATCCGTCGGCGAAACGGCGTGCGCGTATTTGGCGACATCCGGCATCGCATTGTCGAGTTCGAGCATGGTGCGCGGCATGTGGTAATTCGAGGTCACCACGATGATCGTCTCGAACCCCCGTTCCGTCACCCAGCGCCGCGTTTCGATGGCATTGCCGATCGTGTTGCGGGCGCGGTGGTCGAGATCGACGCAGCAATCCAGCCAATCCTTCTGACCGGGATTGAGCCGGGCGATCTGTGAACGGGTGGTGCGCTCGTTCACGCCGGAAATCAGCAACCTGTCGGCAAAGCCGCGCGAAAGCAGCGCGATCGCATCGGCCACACGCTGCGAACCGCCGGTGAGCGCCACGATCCCCTCGACACGCGGCGGATCACCCGCATGGCGGTAGCCGTCGAGCGTATCCACGAAAATCAGAAAGCCGCCTGCGAGCAGCAGCGCCACGATCAGCGGCAGGGCGAGCATGGCGCGCAGGACGAGCCGCAGCCGACCCGCCCGCTTGCGCGCCGGCCCGGCGGTCTCCCGCCACGCTTGATTTTGTTCATCTGCGGCCATGTTACGGCCGTCTCCCGCCGCCACTCGCGATCCGTTCCTTATCGCGCTCCCGGTTGCGCACGGCAATCCGTAAAGCGCCAAGCGGAACAGATTGCCGGGCGATTACGGCCTCAGCGGGGCAGCTTCGCGCGTGACGCCCGTTCACGGCATGCGCTGCAGGAAACGGCGCACCGAGAGATCCGACATCCCCGCAGTTACCAGCGCGGCGACGAGCGCCGTGCCGGCCATGACCAGATAACCGCGCGCACCGATCTCGAAGGCACCGAACAGCGCCTCCAGCTGATCGCCCGCCGGCGAAGCCCGCCAGGAGGCGGAAATCCAGCCGAGCGCCACGAAGATCGCTATCGCCGCGATCCCGCCGATCGCACCGCCCTCAAGCCCCAGACGCAGGAAGCGCCGGCGGAACTCACGGGCGATATAGGCGTCGTGCGCGCCCACGTAATGCAGCACCTCGATAATGTCGCGATTGCCGGCCATGGCACCACGCGTGGCAAAGGCGACCGCGAGGCCGGTGGCGATCAGAACCAGCAGCACGAGGGTGATCCCCATCACGACGATGGTCTGCGCCATGTTCGACAGCCGCGCCAGCCATTGCGCATGATCATCGAGGCTCGCCCCCGGCACCGCCTCGCGCAACTGCGTGCGCAGGGAGACCAGATCGGGCGGCCTGTCCGGATCGAGCCGCAATTCGATCAGACGCGGCACCGGCAGTTCCGCGAGATCGAGGCCGCTGCCGAGCCAGGGCTCTAGCAGGCGCTCCGACTGGCCCAGACTGAAGGGCTCCACGGCAAGGATACCGGGCGTGTCACGCGCCATCCGCGCCGCCTGGTCGACCAGTTCCTCCATATCGGCCCGGGGCTGCGGACGGACCTGGATGGTCGCCTCCGCCCCCACGGCGGCGCGCCATTGCGCCGAATTCGTCGCGACAAGTTCCGCCGCGCCGGCACACAGGGCCGCGAGAAAGGTGAGGATGGCGATCACGGCCACGAGGGCGCGTGCCGCCGCCGAATCGACGGGTACCAGCGGCGTCTGGCGCGCGAGCAGCCGGGCGATCACGGCGCGACCGGGCAACGGCCGGCGCGGGCGATGTCCGGCATGCGCTTCGTCTGGCGCGCCTTGTTGCGCATCGTCTTGCGCGTCGTGTTGGGCGTGATTCGCGGTTCCAGGCACCCGGCCCCCCTGTAGCATTGTCCCTGCGCTTCTCAGGCATCGATATGCAGATGGCCGTCGGCGAGGAGCAGCCGGCGGGCATCGTAGAGATCCATCAAGGCCAGATCATGGGTGGCAATCAAGACCGCCGTGCCCAGCCGGTGCAATTCGATGAACAGCCGCAACAGCCGCCGCGCCAGACCGGGATCGACATTGCCGGTCGGCTCGTCGGCCAGAAGCAGATCGGGACGCGTGATCAGCGCCCGCGCGATCGCCGCACGCTGCTTCTCACCGCCGGAGAGCACCGGCGGCAGCACATGCATGCGCTCGCCAAGCCCCACCCAGGCGAGCAGTTCCGTTACCTCCGCCCGGTAGCGCGCCTCTTCCATTTCCTGCACACGCAGGGGCAGCGCGACGTTTTCATACAGG
>NZ_DATGCW010000050.1:0-9129 GCF_035311605.1 Saliniramus sp. | reverse complement strand
GCGCATCGCCTACTCGAATCCCGAGCTGGACGAATTGTTCCGGCTCGAGCGGGCCGAGTTCGATCCCGATCGACGCAACACGCTGCTGCGGGAGGTTTTCACGGTGATCGCCGAGGATGCGCCGGTCCATTTCCTGTGGCGCCACCGGATGGCCTGGGGCGTGTCGAAAGACATCGCATACGCACCACGCCCCGATGCCCGGCTTGAGGCCTGGGACATCTTCGTCCGCTGAACCCTGCTTCAGCCGCGCACCCATCGGTGTGCGGCTGTCCCTTCAGCGACGATGACGGAGATCGACCATGCTCGCCTATACCGCCAAGCGCCTGATCGGCACGGTACCGGTCCTGCTGCTCATCACCCTGCTGGTATTCGCCATGATGCACGCCGCACCCGGTGACCCGGCTACGATGCTGCTGAACGAGGAGGCGACGCCGGAGGAAGTTGCCGAGGTCCGCACACGCTGGGGCCTCGACCAGCCGATGTTCGTGCAATACCTGCGCTTCATCGCCGCCGCACTGACGCTCGATTTCGGCGAGAGTTTTCGTTACGGCGTCCCGGTTGCCGAACTGATTGCAGAGCGCTTTCCCGCAACGCTCGAACTGGCGGTCTATGCGACCCTGATCGCGGTGATCATTGCAGTCCCGCTCGGTGTCTGGGCCGGTTCGCGCCCCAATTCCTGGATCGACAGCGCTGGCTCGTTTTTCGGATTCTTCGGCATCTCGATGCCGAATTTCTGGATGGCCATCATGCTGATCCTGCTGGTGGCCGGAACCTTCAATCTGCTTCCGTCGAGCGGTCGCTCCACCTGGGGCATCGATGTGCCCGCCATCACCGGCTTCCGTACCGTGGACGCATTGATTGCCGGAAACTGGACCGCTTTTCGCGATGCCATGGCGCATCTGCTGCTGCCCGCCTTCGTGCTGGGCATCAACATGACCGGCATCCTCATGCGCATCACCCGATCCTCGATCATGGAGCAGATGAACGAGGATTACATCATGACGGCGCGCGCCAAGGGTCTGAGCGGGCGGCTGGTTCTGTGGCGCCATGGCCTGCGCAATGCACTGGTGACGATCATCACCATCGTCGGCCTCGAATTCGGCGCCCTGCTGTCGGGTTCGATCATCGTCGAGACAATCTTCGCCTGGCCCGGGATAGGAGCACTTCTCCTGCAGGGCCTCGGCGCGCGCGATTATCCCCTGATCACCGGAGTCGTGATGGTCTACACGCTCCTCTTCATCTTCGTTAACCTGTTGGTGGACATCCTCTATGCCTCAATCGATCCCCGCATCAACCTCGACCGCTGAAGCGGCAGGGGCAGAAGCTGCACGCCTGAAATCGGCGCGCCTGCGCGCTGTGCTGCGTCCCTGGCTGACGGTAAAGGCCGTTTCCGCGATCGTGGTCCTGACGGTGTTCGTCGCCTTTGCCCTGTTCGCGCCATTTCTCGTGCCCTTCGACCCCAACCGTCAGAATCTCCTGATGGCCCTCACGCCACCGCAATTTTTCGACGGGCCCCATTTTCTGGGCACCGATCACGTCGGTCGCGACATCCTGAGCCGCATCATCTACGGCGCGCGGATTTCCCTGCTGATCGCGGTCGCGGTGGTCGTCTTCTCCGGGATCATCGGTATCGTTCTGGGGCTGATCTCCGGCTATTTCGGCGGCTGGGTGGATTTCGCCATCCAGAAGCTGCTCGAAGTCTTCTGGGCCTTTCCGCCGCTGCTTCTGGCCATCACCATCGTCGCGTTTTTCGGCCAGGGACTTGCGGTGCTGATCGTCGCGCTCGCGATACAGCGATGGATTCCCTATTGCCGCGTGGCGCGCGCCAATACGCTCAGCCTGAAGGAGCATGAATTCGTCATGGCCGCCCGCTCGCTCGGCGCCGGGCACACACGCATCGTCGCGCGGCATATTGCGCCCAACCTGATGCAATCGGCTCTGATCATCGGCACTTTCGCCATGGCCACGGCGATTCTGGCCGAGGCCGCCCTCAGTTTCCTCGGCCTCGGCGTGCCGCCCAACATTCCAACCTGGGGTGCGATGCTGTCCGATGCGCGCTCCTATATCTCGACATCGTGGTGGATGTCGCTGTTTCCGGGCCTGTGCATCTTCCTGACCGTGCTGGCCATCAACCTGCTGGGGGATGCGCTGCGCGACAATCTCGACCCGCGCCTGCGCCGGTCGGGCAAGGCCTGATCCCGTGGAAGCGCCCCTCCCCGATGCGATCAGGGCTGCCCGGGGCTGGCGCGGCGTCCTGCGCGATGTGCCGGGCCTGCCGTTCATCATGGTCACCGTTGCGTTGCACATGATGATGTTCGGCATGCTGACGCCGGTCATGGCGCTGTACGCGCAGGGTTTCGGTATCGGCGAATGGCAGATCGGGCTGATGATCACCGTCTTCGCCATCGGTCGTCTGGCCGCCGACATTCCCGCCGGTCACGCCGCCCCGCGCATCGGGCTGGCCCCGCTTCTGTGGGGTGGCCCATTGCTGTGTGGTCTCGGATCGGTGATCGGGGCGCTGGGGCCCGATTATACGATCGTTCTCGCGGGTCGCATGCTGCAGGGCGTCGGATCGGGTATCTACATGACGGCCGCCACCATATTCTGCGCCCGCGCCAGTTCACCCGCAAACCGTGGTCGGGTGATGGCCCTGTTCCAGGGAGCGTTGCTCTCGGGAGCGGCCGCCGGCCCGGCTCTGGGCGGGTTTGCGGCGGGGCTGATGGGGCTGAACGGGCCGTTCTGGGTGGCCGGGGCGATCGGGCTCGTCACCGCGCTCTATGCCTTCTTCGCCTTCAGGCGCAGCGCCGAAACCAGCGCGCCGGGCCGGGTCAGGCACGACCTGCGCGGTTCGACGGCATTGCTGCTGATGCTGCCTTTCCTGTGCGTGCTGCTCGTCAACCTCGCGATCTTTCTGACGCGCACGGCGGCACAATGGCAGATGATCCCGCTGATGGCCGCCGATCGCTTCGGCATGGGGGCGGATGCGATCGGACTGGCCCTGACGCTGTCTGCATTGACGAATCTCGCTGTCCTGCCACTGGCCGGCATCCTCGTCGATAGCGTGCCGCGCGGACGCATCATCGTCGTCTCGCTGCTCGCCGCCGCAGCGGCCCTGGTCCTGATCGTATGGGCCGATTCCGCGCTGGCCTTCTATCTGGGCATGATCGGGATGGGGGCCGCGACCGGCCTCGGCGGCCCTGCCGTCGCCGCGCATGCGGTCGATGTCGTGCCCGAGGAAGCCATCGGCCCGGCCATGGGAATGTTACGTTTCGCCGGCGACTGCGGATACCTGGTCGGACCGCTTTCGCTCGGCCTGCTCGTCGACATGGCACTGGTCGGCCATGGCGGCGCAATTCTCATCAACGCTGCCCTGCTCGCAGGCTGCAGCCTGATCTTCGTCCTGTTTGCCGGCGCGCCCGTGCGCCCGGGCGAGCCCGCCCCGCTACGAACTCACAGAGGAGAGAACCATGACTGAACGGATTTGGGACAAGTTTCTGACCGAGCGCGACAAGGCGGTGTTTGCCGCCTCGGGCTATGGCGCGCAAGGCGCCTGGGGTGAGCGCCCGGCGCTCCTCGTGATCGACGTCAACTACGCCTTCTGTGGCGAGCAACCGACGCCGATCCTCGAATCGATCAAGAAGTGGCGCACCAGCTGCGGTGAGGATGCGTGGGAGGCGATACCCGTGATCCAGCGCCTGATCGGGACCTGTCGCGAACGGGCGATTCCGGTGATCTACACCACCGGCCAGCGCCGTGCCGACAAATGGGATAGCGGATCCTGGAGCTGGAAGAACAACCGCGGATCAGAGGCGCCGAAGGTCGATGGCTCGAACCGTGACGGCAATGCCATCATGGACGAGATCGCCCCCGGTCCGCGTGATCTCGTGGCGCTGAAGCAGAAGCCCTCGGGCTTCTTCGGCACGCCGCTGCAATCCTGGCTTCAGCTTCTGGGTTGCGACAGCGTGATCGTGACGGGCACAACGACTTCCGGCTGTGTTCGCGCAACCGTGCTGGATGCCTTCTCCCAGAACTATCGCGTCACAGTGGTCGAGGATGGCTGCTTTGACCGCGCGCAGGCCTCCCACGCCATCAACCTGTGCGACATGAACGCCAAATACGCCAACGTCCTCCACAGCGAGGAGGTGCTGGAATACCTGCGTGGCGTGCCGCAAGGGCTGTTCGACCTGCCCTCGGGCGCCGGCATGACACAGACAGCAGCGGAGTAGAACCATGCAAGACGAAACCAACCACAGCTGGGATCCGTTCCTGACCGACCGCGACAAGGCGGTGTTCAAGGCCAGCGGCTTCGGCGCCACCGGCGGCTTCGGCAAGCGCCCGGCAATCCTCGTGATCGACATCAATTATGCGTTCACGGGCGAGCGGCGCGAGCCCATCCTGGAGAGCATCAGGCACTGGTCGAATTCCTGCGGCGAAGATGCCTGGGACGCGCTCCCCCATGTTCAGAAGCTCCTTGATGCCGGGCGCAGCAAGGGCCTTCCGGTGATCTATACCACCGGCGTGCGCCGTCCCGACGGCTGGGATGGCGGCTCCTGGCTATGGAAGAACAGCCGTGGCAGCGAGCGCAAGCAGACCCGCGACACACAGGCCCGGGATGGCAACGAGATCAACGCGCTGATCGCACCGCAGCCACAAGACATCATGGTCTACAAGCAGAAACCCTCGGGCTTCGCCGGTACGCCGCTGTTGTCCTACCTGACATTGCTGCGTGCCGACAGCGTCATCGTCGTCGGCACCACGACCTCGGGGTGTGTGAGGGCGACTGTGATCGACGCCTTCTCGAACAATTTCCGCGTCGCGGTCATGGAGGAAGGCTGTTTCGATCGCAGCCAGGCGAGCCATGCCATCAACCTCTGCGACATGCATGCGAAATACGCCGATGTGGTGAGCACGGCAACCACTCTCGATTTCATCGAGGGCTTGCCCGACGGCCTGTTCGCCAGGACCGCACCGCAGGTCACCCAGGCTGCCGAGTAACGCGCAAGCGGTGCGGCGCAAGAGCCGTCGCACCGCAATTCGAGGACATCGACGGATGAAGATCAAGACGGCGGACTGGGTGTTCGTGGGCGTGGCGCTTGCTTCGGGGGCTGCGTGCTGGACGCTGCTCGGACCATCCGGGGTCCGCGCAGGACTAAGCGATGCGGGCGATCTGCTGCTCATGATCATGCCCCAACTTGGCGCCGGTCTGCTGATCGGCGGCCTCGTACAGCAATTCGTCGATCGCGAGCGTGTGGCCGCGATGCTCGGGCAGAATTCCGGCTTCCGGGGGCTGGGGCTCGCCTCGGTGGCCGGGATGTTGACGCCCGGCGGCCCCTTCGCCTCGTTCCCGCTGGTCTATGCGTTGTGGGTTGCCGGCGCTGATGCAGGCGCGCTGATCGCCTTCATCACTGCATGGTCGCTGATCGGCATCAACCGCCTCGTCATCTGGGAACTGCCCTTCATGGGGGCCGATTTCGCGCTTCTCCGGTTTTTCGTCAGCCTGCCACTGCCCATCCTGGCGGGGCTGATCGCACGCTGGCTGGTTCTGGCAACGCCACTGAAGATCCGCGAGGCACCGCGCTCATGACCCCGGTTGCCCTCATACTTTGGGGTATCGTCGCGGTGATGGCGGTAATGGTCGGCGCGCGCAAGGGTGCAGCGGGGCTGCGCGGTGCGGGAGCCTTCGCTGCGGGCCAGGCATCCGTATTGCTGATCAGGCTGCCGATGGCCCTGCTCGCCGCTTCCTTTCTCACGCAGATCGTTCCGACCGACAAAGTCGCTGCCGTCCTGGGGCCTGAAACAGGCCTCTCGGGCATTCTGCTCGCATCCGTGGTCGGCGGATTGCTGCCTGGCGGGCCGATGCTGTCGTTCCCGCTGGCGCTCATCGTCTGGCAATCGGGCGCCGGCGAGGCCCAGACGGTGGCTTTGCTGGCCGGATGGTCGGTCTTCGCCATGCATCGGATGCTGGCCTTCGAGGCTCCGATCATGGGGTGGCGCTTTGTTGCGTTGCGCCTGTTGTCGAGCAGCGCCCTGCCCTTGATGGCCGGGCTGCTGGCTGCCGCAGTGTTGGGGCTGCTCGATATTCTGTTCCTCTGACAACTCAAAAGGAGAAATACCATGACACCCGATCGTTTCGAGGATCATTGCTGGAAAGATGCCGTACCGCAGGACCTGATTGACCTGTACGCGCCATATGCGCGCGAGACCTTCGTGGGGCCGAAGCCAGCGCTTTTGTGCATCGACTTCTACAATATCGTCTATCGCGGCGGTGCGAAAAATCCGCTGGAAATCCAGGAAGAGCATCCCAATACATGCGGGGTGTATGCCCACGCAAGCATCGAGCCGACGCAGAAACTGATCGCGGCGGCGCGTATGGCCGGCGTACCGATCTTCTATTGCACGCAGGATTTCCGCCCCATGAACCGACCGCCCGGTGTGGGCTCGACAAAGCGTCAGAAGGTCGAGTGGAAGAAAGAGGATTTCGATATCTACGAGCCGCTCGCTCCGCAGGATGGTGACGTCGTGATCTACAAGCAACGCGCCAGCATCTTTCAGGGCACACCGATCGTATCGCACCTGAATTATCTGGGCGTGCAGAGCCTGATCGTCTGCGGTGAAAGCACGTCCGGCTGCGTGCGCGCATCATGCGTCGATGCGTATTCGAACGGCTTCCACGTCTCGCTGGTGGAGGAATGCACGTTTGATCGCCATGAGCTGATTCACAAGATCAATCTCTTCGATCTGCACCACAAATACGTCGACGTCATGCACCTTGATGAGGTTGTGCAGCATCTGGGCGGAATGACCGAAGGCAAGATTGCAGCTGAATAGGGAAGCGAGCCCCTCATATCCTCGGCTCTTGATTGGGGCCCGGGGCTTCTCGCTGACAGCGAAGAGCCCCGGGCGCCGCCGATCCTGCTTTCAGAGCACCCGGCCTGACTCCATCAGGTCCGGCGCTCCAAGTCATTGTTTGACGCATCATTTCGTCAGCCGGTATGTACCTGACGGAATGATGCTTGTCTTATGACTTTCTCTGCCGAATGGGCGAGAACGGATCGTCAGGAGCGGGTGGCCACCGCTCCCGACGGCGAGGGTCGGATCGAAGCCCGCCACATAAGGTCGCTCACTCTGACCGAGGCGCCCTGATCGATCAGGGCGGCGCAAGCGGCCGGGGTGAGCGCGCCGTGATAGGATGACGGCTCGGGATGGGCGTGGAAGATATGCGCATGCATTGCTTCGGAACCATGATCGCCGCCCTTGATGTCGAACTCTGGATGCTGACCCACCCGGACCTGCGCCACACCGCACGTATCCGCACGGTCGCCGAATATCTAAGCCGATGCAGCCTGATCAGGCAGCGCCTGGATGGGCGATAGCGGGTGCGGGCCGATCGAACGCGGCGGCTTTCGGATCGTGCATTCATGATATGGCGACCCCGACAGGATTCGAACCTGTGACCCTCAGATTAGGAATCTGATGCTCTATCCTGCTGAGCTACGGGGCCGTCCCGGATCGTTTAGCATGAAGCCGGGCTGCGGGCCAGCTTGATCATGGGCATTCGCGCCGAACTTGCGCAGGCGGTGAATGCCGGGTTCGCCATCGGGGATTTGCGCAAGGACGTGGCTCTGATAAGGCATGGCCATGCCGATGCTCCAGCCCGCAGATCCCCGGTTGCCGATGCGTCAGAGGAAGGAAGCGATGTCCGATCAAACCGCTGCGACCCGCCCGGCGCCTCCGATCGTGGAAGACTTGGCCGCCCTGCGCGCCCGGGTTGGGCAATGGCGCGCTGCGGGGGAGCGCGTCGCGCTGGTCCCGACCATGGGGGCGCTGCATGAGGGCCATCTCTCGCTGGTGCGGCAGGGACGGGCAAAGGCCGATCGTGTCGTCGTCTCGATCTTCGTCAACCCGACCCAGTTCGGCCCGGGGGAGGATCTCGCGCGCTATCCGCGCACTTTCGAAGCCGATTGCGCGGCGCTGGCGCCGTGCGCGGACCTCGTCTTCGCGCCACAGGCGCAAGCGATGTATCCGCCGGGCTCTTCCAGCATGATTTCGCTGGAAGGCCCCGCCACAGCCGGTCTCGAGGATGCGTTCCGGCCCGGCCATTTTCGCGGAGTCGCCACCGTCGTCGCCAAGCTGCTCCTGCAATGCGGCCCCGATATCGCGCTGTTCGGCGAGAAGGATTATCAGCAATTGAAGGTGATCATGCGCATGGTCGCCGATCTCTTCATCCCTGTCGATATCATCGGCGGCGAGACGGTGCGCGAGGCCGACGGCCTCGCCCTGTCCTCGCGCAACCGCTATCTTGCCGCCGATGAGCGCGCGCGCGCGCCGCAGCTCCATGCGGCGATGCAGCGCTGCGCGAAGGCAATCGCGGCGGACGACGATCCCGCAGCCGTCCTCGCCCGCGAAGAGGACACGCTCGCGAAAGCGGGATTTGTCGTCGATTACCTCGCCCTGCGCGATGCCGAATCGCTCGGGGAGCCCGACCCGGCCCGCCCGCGCCGCCTGCTCGCGGCGGCGAAACTCGGGGCGACACGCCTGATCGACAATATCGCGGTATAGCGCATAACGCCCGCCGTTCATGCTGGAGCGACGCGATAGGAATAGCCGTATGAATCGGCAAATCCGAGCCTGCGATACAGCCCGATAGCAGCGGTATTCGTCTCCAGAACCTGCAGATAGGCCGTGCCCGCGCCACGGCGCAGCGCCTCGTCCAGCATGCCGGCGACGAGCCTGCGCCCGAAACCGCGCCCGCGCAGGCGCGGTTCGACGAGGATATCGAACAGCCCGACACAGCCGCGTTCGATCACCGCGAGCCCGTAGCCACAGGGCGCGCCGTCCTGCAGAAGCGTGGCGTAGAAGGCCTCGCTCCGGATCGCGGCGAGCATGGCGGTGAGGGTGGGGCGGATGCCGCTGCCATGGCGGTTGCTGGCGATGAAACCGGCGAGCCAGGCTTCGTCGGGTTGCGCCGCGAAAACCAGGGCGGGATCGGCATGCGCGTGAGCGGCGGGATCGCCGCAGAGCATCACGCTGGTCGGCTCGATCCGCTCATAACCGCGCGCGTCCAGCCAGGCTTCGTCCCCGGGCGTCGCGAAGGGCGTGAGGCGAAAGATCGGCGTCTGGCCGTGGCGG
>NZ_DATGCW010000049.1:0-19801 GCF_035311605.1 Saliniramus sp. | reverse complement strand
CGTCGATCTCGGTGGCGGGGCCGATGCAAAAGCCTATGCGCAGGCGATGCAGGCGCTGCTGGCCGATCCCGGCGTCGATGCCGTGCTCGCGCTCAATCTGCCCAATGCGCTCGCCGATACCGATGCGGCGGCGAAGGCCCTGGCCGAGACGGTGCGCACGGATCGCCGCAAGGGGTTTCGCCGCAAGCCCGTCTTCGCCGTCTGGCCGGGGGCGGAGAGATCGAGCATGCGCGCTCTCGAGGAGGCGGGCATCCCGTGTTTCGCCAGCGAATCGGAAGCAGTGCGCGGCTTCATGCATCTGGTGCGCTATCGCGAAGGCCTGCATCAGCTGATGCAGACGCCGCAGACGCTCGCGCAGGCGCGTGCGCCCGATCGCGCCCGTGCCGAGGCGATCATCGCCGGCGCATTGACGCAGGAGCGCCGCTGGCTCGATCCGGTCGAGGCGATGGAGTTGCTCCGGACCTACGGCATCGCTACCACACCGACCCTGCGCGCGGCGGATCCGGAGGAAGCGGGACGGATCGCGGCTCCGATTATCGCCGATGGCGGCACGGTGGCCGTGAAGATCCTGTCGCAGGACATCCCCCACAAATCCGATATCGGCGGTGTCGCGCTGGATCTCACCAGCACCGATGCGGTGCGCAAGGCCGCCGCCGCAATCCTGGCCCGCGCGCGCGAGAAGCGCCCCGATGCGCAGATCGCCGGTCTCAGCGTGCAACCGATGATGCGCCGCTCGCGCGCCCGTGAACTGATCTGCGGCATTGCCGATGATCCGACCTTCGGCCCCGTCATCGTCTTCGGGCGCGGCGGCACGGCGGTGGAGCAGATCGACGACAAGGCGCTTGCCCTGCCCCCGCTCGATGCCAATCTCGCCGCGGACACGATCGCCCGCACCCGTGTCTCGCGCATCCTCGCCGCCTATCGCGACGTGCCCGCAGCCGATATCGCCGCGGTGCAGAGGGTGCTGGTGGCGCTGTCGCAGATGGCGGCTGACCTGCCGGCTCTGCGCGAGCTCGACATCAACCCCCTGCTCGCCGATGCGGCCGGCGTCATCGCCGTGGATGCGCGGATCGCCGTGGCGCCCCTGCCCGAAACACTGCGGCGCGGCTCCGGCCATCTGCGCCTTGCCATACGCCCCTATCCCAAGGAATGGGAGACGCCATTCACCACCCGCGACGGGCGCGCGGTGCTGATCCGCCCGGTGCGGCCCGAGGACGAGGAGCTGTTCAAGACCTTCTTCTCGAAGATCACGACGGAGGATCTTCGGCTGCGCTTCTTCGCGCCCGTGCGTGACTTCTCCCACGCCTTCATCGCCCGCCTGATCCAGATCGACTATGCCCGCGCCATCGCCTTCACCGCCGTCGACCGGGCCAGCGGGGAGATGCTGGGCGCCGTGCGCCTGCACGCAGATGCGAATATGGAGACCGGCGAATACGCCATCCTGCTGCGCTCCGATCTCAAGGGGATCGGGCTGGGCTGGCGGCTGATGCGCATGATCATCGCCTGGGCGGAAGCGGAGGGGCTGTCGGTCATCGAAGGCCAGGTCCTGCGCGAGAATACGACCATGCTCGCCATGTGCCGCAAGCTCGGCTTCTCCATGCGCACCGATCCCGACGATCCCGATCTCAAGGTCGTCCGGCTCGCGGTGACGGAGGGCGCGGCGCGCACGCGCGAGTGAGCGGCGCGGATCCGCACGCTCAGTCGCGCTCCTTCCAGAACGGCTTCGCCTTGATGAAGGCGGCGCAGGCATCGCGGGCGGCGGCCAGAGATTCGGCGGCACGTCCGACGTGATCCTCCTCGATCAGCTTCGCCGCGCGGCGGCCGGCCGCGTCGTTGCGGTCGAGCCGTCCGGTGAGCGAGAGGCTCGTCGCCGCATCATTGAGATCGCCCAGCCGCTCCTGCATCTGCGCCAGTGCCCTGACGAATTTCGCCGCACGCCGCGCGCTCTTCTCGTCACGGGCCGCAAAGACCGGCGCAAAGAATTCGGCGGCATAGCGAAGCTTCTTCACATCGAGCCGCAAGGCATGACGCTCCGCTACTTCCAGCGAGGAGAGGATGCGTGCGCGCCGACCGACATCCTTGCTGCGTCGGGCGAGATTGTCGCGCGCGAGTACCGCGACTGGCATGGCACGCGCCTTGCGCGTCGCCGCCTTGCCCTGCCAGGGGCCGGCCTCGATCCAGGCCAGCGTATCGAACAGCAGCGCGCGATAACGTGGTCCCGACAGGATCTCGAGAATGCGCGCATAGGCCTCTGCACGCGCGTCCTCGAAATGGGCGGCGAGCGCGGCGGTATCCTTGCTTTTGGGGCGCTTGCGGCGCATGCGCGCGACATCGGTTCCCAGAAACACGTCGAGCTCGCGGGCATCGCCGAGGCTGCGTGCCAGCCAGCGCAGCTCCGCAGTGATCGCCTTGCGATAACGGTCGCGGATGGCAGGGCGGAACAGGGCCACGGCAGCGCGCAGGCGGCGCAACCCGACACGCATCTGGTGAACGGCTGCGGGATCGCGCATCTGCACCAGCGCCGGCTCGTTGGCGAGGACCTGCCGCAGGCTCGCCCGGGCGATGATGCGAAACGCCTCGCCCACGCGGATATCGGGGTGCAGGCCGGCATCGAAGGCCTTGACCGGTAACGGGCGCGCGCCCGTCACCAGCGCATAGCCGATCTGCGCCTTGCTCTGCAAACCCGGCCGCAGATCGGCCTTGCGGGCCAGTTTGCGCGCGAGGGCGAACAGGTCGCGCGGCTTGCCGCTGATCAGTTCGAGCTCGAGCTCGCAAATGGCGGTGCGCGCGGAACCCGCAATGGCCGCACCTTCGTCGAGGGTCACTTCGATGACGGCATCGCCGATGCGTAACGGAGCGCTCAGCCGCTCGGCCTCGACGACGAAGACCGGCTGCAGCACGGCGGCGGGATCGTCGGTTTCGAGGATGTCGGGAAGCGGTGTCGCGGCGAGCGCCGCGCGATCGAGATGCTCGCCCGCCACGGCGCTCTCCCATTCGTCGCGCTGGAACAGCCCGGCTCCGGCAGCCTCTGCCTTGAGCGTCTGACGCACGGCCCCGGTGGCCGCATCCCGGCGCAGGCGCAGACCGAAACCCGCCGCGCGCAGTCGCAGATCGGGTGTATCGTAATAGGTGGCGCGCAGATGCCGGGGGCGCAGCCCGGCGAAAGCGTCGCGCAGACGTTTATGCCGGCGCAGGACCGCGAGATCAGCGGGGCTGCAAAGCAGTTTCAGCTCCGTCTCGGTCACCGCCTGCACGATCGCGTCGCTCATCATCCCGGCCCCGTCGCCAATCTGTGCCCCGATGCCGCGTGACAATCCCGCCGCACCGGAACGCGGCATTGATCCCCCATCCCGGCGCGAAAGTCGACCGCCATCAGCGATGAACCGCATCTTTGCTCAACGCGCCGTGATGCGACGGCCAGTCACGATGCCGCCTCGTCCAGCGTGAACGGCGCTCCGGCCTTCTGAGCAATCGTCCGCACCTGATCAATGAGCGTGCGCGGGATCGGAATTCCCTCACGCGAGCGGCGTGCGAAGACGGCATGCTCGGGATCGCCGGGTGCCAGCACGGGCTGATCGGGATCGGCGGGGCGGGTGGCGCGCAGGCAATCGAGGAAATCGTCAAGATCGGCTTCGAAATCCCCCTTGTCGCGGAACGCTTCCGGGTGAATGGCGAGCTGGAAATGGCCGACATTATACGCCTTTGCGTCGGCGGGGCGCAAAGGTGCATAGCTCGCGCCCGAGAGCATGGTGCACAGAACCTCGACCATGGCGGCAAGCCCGTAACCCTTGTGGCCACCCATTTCGCGCGAGCCGCCCAGCGGCGTCATCAGCTTGTTGGCGAGCGCCTGTTCCGGATCATGCTGGGGACGCCCGTCACGATCGAGCGCCCAGCCCTCGGGCAGACGCTTGCCGGTGCGCATGGCAAGTTTGAGCTTGCCGATGGCGATGGTGCTCGTCGCCATGTCGAGCAGGAAGGGCTGATTGCGCGCCGCCGGTGCCGCCAGCGCGATCGGATTGGTGCCCATGCGCGGCTCGCGCCCGAATGTCGGGACGATCGAGGCACCGTAGACCGCCGTCATCGACAAACCGATGAAACCCCGGCTGGCCGCCTGCAGCGCATAGACGCCCGCCGCACCATAATGGTTGGAATTGCGCACGCCGACGGCACCGATGCCATGCGCTTGTGCGAGATCCACCGCCAGATCCATGGCCCGCACTGCCGGCGCCTCGCCGAACCCGGCACCGCCATCGATCACGGCGGTCGCGCCGAAGGCGCGCGCGACCGTGATCTCGGCGCCCGGCGTGACCTTGCCGGAGGCGAGCAGATCGGCGTAGAGCGGGATGAGCGTGATGCCGTGGCTGTCGATCCCGAGGAGATCCGCCCGGGTCAGGGTCTCGGCGGTGACGTCGGCCTGGTCGTCGGGGACGCCCCAGGCGCGCAGGACGGCGCCGAGCTGCTGCTTGAGCATGGAAGCCGGTACAATCAGTTCTGCACTCATCGGCGCACCTGCGGCAGCAGCCGCCCGACTTGAAAAATGCCCTGCATCACCCACCCTCCCGATCATCATCATCACGCGGTGAAGACCGCTTGTCTTCGTTGCGCCGGAGGATCGGGTATTCGCAACTTGACCACAAGTGCGCAGCATCGCAGATGATCGGGTGCGATTTTGCACGCCATCGACACGACAAGGAGAGGACGCCGCGTGCGCAATCCCCGTCTCATTGCAGCTGCCTTCGATGCAATCCTGTTCGACAAGGACGGCACCCTGATCGATTTCGACGCGACCTGGGGCCCGGCGGCCTTCTCGGTGATGGAGACCCTCGCCGATGGCGACGGCGCTGCACTGGATCGGCTGATACAGGTCAGCGAATACGTGCTTGCCGAGCGCCGCTTTCTGCCGAGTTCGCCGCTGGTCGCGGGATCGTCGGCGCATTACGGTCCGCTCTGGGCACAGGCGCTGGGACGCGGCTGCGACGCGGATTTCCTCGCCCGGATAGACGAACTCTTTCTGGAAGCCGGGCTCGCCCATCTCGCGCCGATCGGCGATCCGCAGGCCCTGTGTGCCGATCTCACGGCGCGCGGTCATGTGCTGGGGATCGCGACCAATGATTCGCAAGCCTCGGCGCAGGCGCAGGCCGGAGCGCTGGGAATTGCCGAGGCGATGCACTTCGTCGCCGGCTATGATTCGGGCCATGGCTCCAAGCCGGAGCCCGGCATGATCCGCGCCTTCGTCGCGGCGCATGCCTTCGCCCCCGCGCGCGTGGCGCTGGTGGGCGATTCGCTGCACGATCTGCATGCGGCGTGTGCTGCGGGCGTCTGTGCGATCGCCGTGCTCTCGGGGCCGCGCGGAGAGGCGGCGCGGGCGGAGGTTGCGCCGTTCGCCGCTCACGTGATCCCCTCAATCACGGATTTGCCTTCCCTGCTCGACGACCTCGCCAACGCGAAATGCAATCTATGATATTTACGCATATGCACTGTTTCGTCGTGAACCGACATAAGCATGCGCCGAGTGCGCGGACTTTACGAAATCGTAAGGTTAATCGGGAAGATTGGATTCATCATGTTTCGTAACCACGCGGCGAATGGCGCCGCGATCATGCGTCCACGAGGAATCCCATGTCGGATATCACCCTTTCCGCCGGCGTCCGTTCCAACCTCCTCTCCCTGCAAGGAACGGCCTCACTGCTGGAGCGCACGCAGGAGCGCCTTTCGACGGGCAAGAAGGTCAATGGTCCGCTCGACGATGCCGCCGCCTTCTTCACCGCACGCGGTCTCAGCGGGCGCGCCAACGATCTCTCGTCGATCATGCAGGGCATGCAGAACGGGATGAAGACGATCGACGCCGCTTCCAAGGGCCTTTCCGCCATCACCACGACGATGGAGAATCTCGTCGGGACGGTGCGCCAGGCGCTCGGTGACCCGGGCGGGGTGAGCCGGGAAAGCGCGGCGATCACGATCGCGGATGCGGATTTCGCCACCAACGAGATCACGATCAACGGTGAAACCTTTGATCTCGGCGCTCTGAACTATGATACGGATACGGACATCAACACCGCTGCCGAACGCGCCAGCGCCTTCGTCAACACCATCAACACCAATACCGATGCTCGTGCCGCCGGCGTATCCGCGACGATCAATCCGGACAATGCCGACGAGATCATCCTCGTCAACGAGTCGGGCCAGGATGTGAGCTTCGATGCGGGTGGCGCCTGGGGTGGGGCGACTCCGCTCACAGCCCCCGACACCGCTGACATGAGCGATGTCCGCCGCTCGCTGATGAACAATTTCAACGATCTTCGCAACGAATTGAACCAGCTTTCGCAGGATTCGGGCTATAACGGCAACAACCTGCTGCAAAGCGATGTGCTGGAAGTCGTCTTCAACGAGCTCACCGGCGATCAGCGCACCAGCTTTACCGTGAACACCCGCCAGGCCGATGGCAGCGCCTTCGGCAATGTCGAGGCCGATCGTCTCGGCGCCATCCAGGCAGATGCGAACATGTTCGGCTCCTCGGCGCGCCTCGAGGAACGCCTTCAGGCGCTCCAGAACGGAATCGGCGAGCTGCGCAGCCTTTCCGCCCAGATGGGTACCGCCCAGACCATTATCGAGAACCGCGAGAATTTCACCAAGGAAATGGTGAATACGCTCCAGGCCGGGTCGGACGGGCTCACGCTGGCCGACATGAACGAGGAGGCGGCCAACAATCTGGCGCTCCAGACGCGCCAGCAGCTCGGCCAGTCGGCGCTCAGTCTCGCGATCCAGAACGATCAGTCGGTGCTCCAGCTCCTGCGCTGATCACCAGGCGCGATTCGCCTCGAAGATCACGATCCCCGGTGCCGTCGGCGCCGGGGATTTTTCATGAGCGCAATCACATCCTGGCAAATTCAGAACAGAAGCCGGACGAGGCCCAGCGTCAGCGGTGGCAGGGCGATGAGGATGCCGGTGCGGATGATATCGGAGGCGACGAAGGGGATGACGCCACGATAGGTCTGCATCATGCTCACGCCCGGCGCCATGGAATTGATGATGAAGAGGTTCATCCCCACCGGGGGCGTGATCAGGCCCACCTCTACCACGATCAGCACGAGAATTCCGAACCACAACGCCGTCTCTTCCGGGGTGAGTCCGAAATCCAGCGTCATGATGATGGGAAAGAAGATCGGCACGGTGAGCAGGATCATCGACAGCGAATCCATCACGCAGCCGAAGATCAGATAGATCAACAGGATCACCAGGAGCACCATCACCGGCGCCACGGCGAGGCCGCCTACCCAGTCGGCGGCGAAGACGGGCAGGCGCGTGATGGCGAGAAAGCTGTTGAAGGAGCCCGCCCCCAGGATGATGAAGAAGATCATCCCGGTAGACGCCGCCGTCGAACGGAAACAGTCGATCAGCGCGGCAAAACCGAGCTTTCCCCGCAAGGCCGCGACCAGCCCCGTCCCCGCCGCGCCGATGGCGGCGCCCTCGGTGG
Source organism: Saliniramus sp. (assembly GCF_035311605.1). Lineage (NCBI taxonomy): Bacteria > Pseudomonadati > Pseudomonadota > Alphaproteobacteria > Hyphomicrobiales > Salinarimonadaceae > Saliniramus > Saliniramus sp. The sequence continues at coordinate 12,327 of NZ_DATGCW010000049.1, read as the reverse complement.
GGGTGAACACGCCCATGTTCATGCCGCCGATCATGACGACGAAGATCGCCAAGACCGGCCAGACCTCCCCCAGGGCCTTGACGCGCGCCATCAGCGCCAGGCGCGGCGTGCGCACAGCGTCATCCGGGTTGAGACGCACCGTGATCGCCACGGTGATCATGTAGCCAAGCGCGGCGAGCAGGCCCGGGATCATGGCCGCGACGAAGAGCTTGGCAATGTTCTGTTCGGTGAGGATGGCGTAGATCACGAGGATGATCGAGGGCGGGATCAGGATGCCGAGCGTGCCGCCGGCGGCGAGCGATCCGGTGGCGAGCGCGCCGGAATAGCCGTGCTTGCGCAGTTCCGGGAGCGCGACGCGGCCCATCGTGGCGGCGGTCGCGAGCGAGGAGCCGCAGATCGCGCCGAAACCGGCCGAGGCTCCCACTCCCGCCATGGCGACACCGCCGCGCCGGTGCCCGAGCCAGGCGGCGGCCGCGCGAAACAGGGCTTCCGAGAGCCCCCCCTTCATGGCAAAGGCCCCCATCAGCAGAAACAACGGCACCACCGAGAGCGAATAGCTCGAAAAAGTCTCGAAGGCATGATGCTTGAGCTGGGCAAAGACCGGCGCCCACCGCCCGAATATCGTGTAGGAGCCGAGCATCCCGCAGACCAGCATGGCCAGCCCGATCGGCATGCGCGCGAAGATGAGGAAGAGCAGCAACCCGAAAAACAGCCCCGCAATGACCAGCCCGCTCATATGCCGTCCCCGTCGGGCTCACCGGCGCCCAGCGCCTCGTTGAGGCTGCGCCAAACCGTGTAAGCGCTCACCAGCGCGAAGCTCCACAGCCCGACGAGCCCCCCGGCATAGCCCCACCAGACCGGAATCTGCAGGATCGTCGTGGTCTCGCGAAACCGCATCTTGTCGTGAAGACCGAGCCCGTGTTGCCAGGCGATCAGCACCACGACCGCCGTCAGCACCAGATTGGTGAAGGTCGAGAGCGCGGCCAGCGCACGCGGCCCCATCCAGGAGACGAAGATATCGACGGTGACATGGCCGCGATTGAACTGGCACCAGGCGAGGAAGCTGAACACGCCGAAGCCCGCCCCCATCGAGACCAGCTCGAAATCCCCCGGTATCGGGCCGAGCCCGTCGAAGACCGGCCAGCGCGTACGCGAGGCATAGCGCCCGATGATCGAGACCACCGCCAGGATCGTGACCAGCGTGAGCACGGCACCGCCGAGCACGGCGAGCGCGCCGGCGAAGCGCCCGATCCAAAGGCCGACCATGCCCTCCGCCCGGGGAAACAGTCCCGCCGGTCCGCGCGCGCGGGACGCCCGCGCATTCATGAAACGGCTCCCGCCGCCTGGACGATGGACGGGCGGGCATTGAGGGTCTCGACATCGAAACCGGCGATGCGCTTGTAGCCGCGCGCCGTTTCCTCGCGCTCTTCGCGGCTGATGATGATGTCGATATCGGCAAACCCGTCCGGCGCGCGGCTCTCTACCGCCTGCATCACCTGTTCCGGGCCATTGGCGCGATTTGCTGCCACCACCGCCGCCGTGGCCGGACGACGCTCTGCCTCGTAAGCTTTGAGTGCCGCCTCGCCGATACCCTCGCGCAACAAGGCGGCGGTCAGCACGCGTGCGTCGAGGACGGCCTGGCTCGCGCCGTTGGAGCCGATCGGATACATCGGATGCGCCGCATCGCCCAAAAGCGCGATGCGCCCGCGTGTCCAGCGCGGCAGCGGGTCGCGGTCGACCATGGGGAATTCGTAGATCGCGCTGGCGCGGCGGATCAGGTCGGGCACGTCGAGCCAGTCGAAGCGCCAGCTTTCGAAATCGGGCAGGAAATCCGCCGGATCGCCGGGACGGTTCCAGTCCTCGCGGCGCCATTGATGATCGGGGGTGAATTTCTTCTCCGCAATCCAGTTGATCACCGCCCTGCCCGCGCGCGCGGCGGCAAGCGAGATCGGATAGGCGACAAATTTCTGGAATTCGTGGCCCGCCATGATCATCGAGCGCCCCGTCAGGAACGGCGCCGCCTCGGTGACGCCGCGCCACAGGATCGCACCATTCCAGATCGGCGGGCCTTCATCGGGATAAAATTGCGCGCGAATGGTGGAATGAATGCCGTCACAGGCGACCAGGACGTCGCCGCCAAGGCTGCCCTGCAGGCTGCCGTGGCGGTCGGCGAGATCAACGCGCACGCCGGTCGAACCCTGATGCGCCGCGACGAGCTGGCGCCCGGTCGTGATGCAATCATTCCCGAGCCGCGCGCGCACGGCTTCGAGCAGGATCATCTGCAACGCGCCGCGATGGATCGAGAATTGCGGCCACAGATAGCCGGCTTCGCGCCCGCGCGGCTCCGACCAGATCATCTGGCCGCGTTTCGAATAATAGGCAAGTTCGGCGGTGGGAATGGCGGTGGCGGCGAGATCTGCGAGGAGACCGAGTTCATCGAGCTCGCGCACCGCATGCGGGAGCACGTTGATGCCCACCCCGAGTGGCCGGATCTCCTCGGCCTGCTCGACGATGCGCACGCCGATCCCCACCTGATGCAGGCTGAGTGCCAGGGTGAGACCGCCGATACCCGCGCCGGCGATGATGACCGTCATGAGAAACGCTCCCTGCTGCACGGCATGCGGCGACGCGCCCGCCCGGAACGCGCCGCCGCCAGTTCGATCAGAGTCTCAGCGGGCCTCTTCCTCGGCAAGGATGGCGGCCAGCGAATCGATCAGTGCCTGCGCATCGATCCCCTGGTCTTCCATATCCGCGATCCAGCTCGCGACCACCGGCTCGGCGGCTTCCTGCCAGCGCGTGAGCTCTTCACCGTCGATGATGGCGATGGCATTGCCACGTTCCACCGCGATCTCGCGGGCCGGGGCATCGCCTTCATCCATCACGCGCCCGACCCAGGCCGAGGTCTCGATGCCGGAATTGGCGTCAATCACCGCCCTGAGATCATCGGGCAGGCCTTCATAGGTGTCACGGTTCATCGCGAAGACGAAAAGCGTGGTGTAGAAGGAGCGATCACCGCCGAATTCGGTATGCGTGTCGACGAGCTCCGCCACGCGCAGGGCGCGCGTCACCTCCCAGGGAATCACTGTGCCGTCGATGACGTTGCGCGACAAGGATTCGGGCACCTGCGGCACGGGCATGCCGACCGGCGTCGCGCCGAGCGTCTCCAGCAGGCGGGTGATCATGCGGGTGGGTCCGCGCACGGCACGGCCTTCCAGATCCTCGAGGCTCTCCACCGCCGGCGCCTTCATGTGGAAGTTGCCGGGCCCGTGCACATGCACCGCGATCGGATGGATATCGGCAAAATCCTCGCGCATATGCTCTTCATAGAAGCGCCAGGCCGCGCGCGAGGTAGTCTCGGCATCGGCGGCGACGAAGGGCAGATCGAAGACCTCTGCACGCGGGAAGCGCCCTGGCGTATAGCCGGGCAGGGTCCAGACCACATCGACGATCCCGTCACGCACCTGATCGATCAGATTGGGCGGTGCACCGCCGAGCTGCATGGCGGGATAGATCTCCACCGCAATGCGCCCATCCGATTCCGCCTCGACCTTCTCGGCCCAGGGCGTGATGAAATTCGCCGGAACCGGCGCCGGCGCCGGCAGGAAGTGATGCACACGCAGGGTGACGTCCTGCGCCTGTGCCGGTGCTGCGGTGACGAGCGCACCGAGCGCGACGCCGCCTGCAAGACCGGCGGCGCGTAAAAGGTTTCTGATCATGAATCATCCCTCCCTGATTGAATGTGGCCGTTCCCTCCCCGGGACATGGCCCGGGCTGTTATTGGTTGCGCACGCAATCAATGCTATCCGGGTGCGACCACAAGTCAAGGAGGGCCTTCACGGGCCCAGGCAGGTGCGCCGCCCAGGCGCACTCAGGCCCGCTGCTCAGGCGCGCTCCAGCCCGCACCATTGCGCCACGAACAGGGCCATCGCGGCGGTGATGCGTTGCACCGAGGCGAGGTCGACACATTCGTCGACGCCGTGGATGTTGCGACCGATCGGGCCGTAGCAGAGCGCGGGAATCTCGTCATAGAGCGCATGCACGCGCGCATCGAGATAGCCGAGAGTGACAAAGCTCTTCAGCGCCTTGCCGGTTGCGCCCAGATGCGCCTGAACGAGCGCGGCCTCCGCCGCCGAGCCTTCTTCCAGCACGAAGCCTTGCGTTGTGAAACCATTGAAGACGACGCGCGGCGGGTTGTTGGCGAGAAAGGCGTCTTCGCGCGAATATTTGAGGACGCAGTCCTCGATGGCGCGCATCGCCATGTGCTTGTCCATGCCCGGATAGAGCGAGATGCGACCGTGTACGCGGCACCAGGAGGGGACAGAGGAGGCCCAGTCGCCACCCTCGATCTTGCCGACGTTGAAATTGATCGGATGGGCCTCGTCGCACAGATGCGGGTGATCGTCCTTCTGCGCGTTCCAGTTCTCTTCCAGCCCGCGCAGGGCCCCGATCACGCGATAGGCAGCGTCAATGGCATTGGCGCCGGCCCCCATCTCGCGCACATGTACGGCCACGCCGCGCACTTCCACGGTGAACCAGACGACGCCGACATTGGCGCGCACAAGCATCTCGTCCTCAGGTTCGGGGATCAGTGCGGCATCGGCGCGATAGCCGCGCAGATGCGTCATCAGCGCACCATTGCCGGTGGATTCCTCCTCGACCACCGATTCGACATGCACCGTCGCAGCGGGCTGCATGCCGATCCGCTGCAGGGCATCGAGGCAGAACAGATTGGCCGCGACGCCCGCCTTCATGTCCGCAGAGCCGCGTCCGTACATCCAGCCATCGCGGATCTGCGGATCGAATGGCGGCGATGCCCACATGTCGGCAGGGCCCGGCGGCACCACATCGACATGGCCCTGCAGGATCAGCGAACGCCCCCGCTCATCGCGCGGGTGGTGCGTCCCCACCACGATGGGCGCGTCCGAATGCTCCGGCGCGATTTCCGAGCCACCGGGATGGGCTGCGATCGCCTCATGATCCATGTGGAAACGGTCCATGCCGAGCCCGCGCTCACGCATCGCACGAAACATCAGATCCTGTGCCGTGTGCTCCTCGCCGCGCAGAGACGGCTTGCGCACGAGTTCCCGGGTGAAGGCGACCTGCTCCTCGAACCCGTCGGCGACGGCGCGCAGGATCTTCTCCTGAAGGTCGGAATCGACCGGTGCGGGGCTGGCTGGCGAGGCATTCCGGCTCATGGCGGCATCCTTGATGATCGGCACGCTTTCCGGCGCGCGCAGGGCAGAATGACGGCATGATGCAAGCGGTCGGACCGACTGCCAATGCCGCAGCGGGTGCGGGCATGGCCAGAGCATGCGGGTGGTTTCGCATCGTGCAATCAAGAGATGATTCAATGCCTTGAAAGCGTGTTTTGATTGCCTGCAAGGAAGGGGCATGCTAGCCATTGCCATGTTTTTGCCTCAATTCAGGCGGTCATGCGTAACCACCTCGCAAGATTTCCAGCATGCTGGCGGGAAGGGTTGCGTGGCGTGAGGGAGTGCCAGTACACATGCTGACCGGAACGGATTCCGACGAGACCGGCAGGATGATCGGGCGCGGATGCAGCCCGGGCGGCATCGCCGCGCATCGCGGGATTTGCACCGGCTCCGGCTCACGCTTCCCTTTGCTGGTGGCCGCGGCCACCATTGCCGTTCACGCCGCAAGCGCAGCGGGCTTGCCCGCCATGGCGAACGAGCACCTCACCGATCCAACTTCCCGACAAGCGGGCGCTCTGCCCGCGCGCATGGCGAGCGCCCCCGAAAAGCCGGTTGCCCTGCGTACGTCCTTCATCTCCGAAACCCGGATCGGTCTGCTGGCACAGGATCCGTGGAGCCCCGAGGCCCAGACCGGTGCGCTGCATGGCGAAGTCCTGTTTGCGCGCCCCTTCCGGCCGCGCAATGCGCTGATGCGCTATTTCACGCCGCGACCGCATATCGGCGCGTCGTTCAATCTGGGCTCGCGCACGAGTTTCATGTTTGCGGGGTTGAGCTGGAACATCGATCTGTCGCCGCGCGTCTTCGTCGAGGCGAGCTTCGGCGGCGCCTTGCATGACGGTCATCGCGGCGGCGTCCTGCGCGACAACCAGGCCGCCCTGGGCTGCGCCCCGTTGTTTCGCGAAAGTGCTTCGCTCGGCTATCGTTTCAGCGAGCGGCTCTCCTTCATCGCCACGGTGGAGCATTACGACAATGCCGGGCTCTGCTCGGAGAATCGCGGCCTGACCAATATCGGCGCGCGTTTCGGCTACAGCTTCTGACGCCGAGCAGCCCGCTCCGCCGCGCGTCTCGTCATGAGGGCCGCGCCGACACTCCGTTTGCCCCGGTGGAGAGCGATGTGCCTTTACCGCCTGATCGTGCCCGGCCCGAACTTGCACACCTTGCCTTGATCGCGCACTCTGACTAATTGCCCCGTAACGCGAACGTGCATGAAGACAGGGAGACGGACGTGGTCGTTCTCAACAAGATCTATACCCGCACCGGAGATGGCGGGGATACCGCGCTGGCCACGGGGTCACGGCGCCCGAAATACGATCTGCGGGTCGAGGCCTATGGCACGGTGGACGAAACCAATGCCTGTATCGGCATGGCGCGCCTGCATACCGGTGAGAGCGATACCGATGTCGATGCGATGCTCGGGCGCATCCAGAATGACCTGTTCGATCTCGGCGCCGACCTCGCCACGCCCGAGACCGGCGAAAAGCTCGAATACGAGCCGCTGCGGATCGTGCCGGCGCAGGTCGAGCGCCTGGAGAAGGAGATCGACACGCTCAATGGTTCGCTGCAGCCCCTGCGTTCCTTCGTGCTCCCCGGCGGGGCGCCCGCCGCCGCCGCCCTGCATCTCGCGCGCACCGTCTGCCGCCGCGCCGAGCGCTGCGTCGTCGAGCTCGCCCATCGCCAGGATGAGACGGTGTCGGATGCGTCGATCCAGTATCTCAACCGGCTCTCGGATTTCCTCTTCGTCGCGTCGCGCTATGTCAATAACGGTGGCGCGGGTGACGTGCTGTGGGTGCCGGGCAAGAACCGGTAGGTGTCATCGGTGAGTGTGGCACGGGCTGATGCTGCGGCGCCTGTGTTGCGGTGCCGAAATGCCTGATGCGGATCGGCATTCGGCCTGATCCGGTGTCGCGTTGACAAGCGTTGATGCGCCTCGCTACGGTCCGCGCGCGCTCGAAGCCAGTGGTTTCCGGCGGAGAATGGATATGATCATCCGGATCTCCGCCACAGCGGGGCACCGCCGTCGCAATGATCGACGCGATGCCGGGAATCCGCCACGGGAACCGCCAACAGTCGAAGGGATGGAAACCGATGAAGATCCTCGTACCTGTGAAACGGGTCGTCGATTACAACGTCAAGATCCGCGTCAAGCCTGACGGATCGGGCGTCGAACTCGCCAATGTGAAGATGTCGATGAACCCCTTCGATGAAATCGCCGTCGAAGAGGCCATTCGCCTCAAGGAGAAGGGTGTGGCCGAGGAGATCGTCGTGGTCTCGATCGGGCCGCAGCAGGCCCAGGAGACGATCCGCACCGGGCTCGCCATGGGTGCGGATCGCGGCATCCTGGTGAAGACCGACGCCGTCGTCGAGCCGCTCGCCGTCGCCAAGATCCTGAAAGAAGTGATCGGCAGCGAAGAGCCGGGCCTTGTGATCATGGGCAAGCAGGCGATCGACGACGATTCGAACCAGACCGGCCAGATGCTCGCCGCGCTGCTCGGCTGGGCCCAGGGCACCTTCGCCTCCAGGGTGGAGATCGACGACGGCAAGGTCGATGTGACGCGCGAGGTCGATGGCGGCCTGCAGACCGTGACGCTGAACATGCCGGCCATCGTCACCACGGATCTGCGCCTCAACGAGCCGCGCTATGCCTCTTTGCCCAATATCATGAAGGCCAAGAAGAAGCCCCTCGACGAAACCTCGCCGGAGGATCTCGGCGTCGACGTGGCCCAGCGCCTCAAGGTGCTCTCGACCGCCGAGCCGCCCAAGCGCGAAGCCGGTGTCAAGGTCGGCTCCACCGCCGAACTCGTCGAGAAGCTGAAGAACGAAGCGGGAGTGATCTGACCATGGCCATCCTTCTCCTTGCGGAACACGACAATTCCGCCCTCAAGGACGCGACCCATAAATCCGTCACGGCTGCCACCCAGATCGGCGGCCCGGTCCATATCCTCGTCGCCGGCGCGGCCTGCAAGGCCGCTGCCGAGGAAGCCGCGAAGATCGAGGGCGTCGAGAAGGTGCTCATGGCCGATGCGCCTGCCTACGAGCATAGCCTGGCAGAACCGCTCGCAGCCCTGATCACCGGGCTCGCCGAGGGCTACGACGTGCTGATGGCCCCGGCCACCACGACGGGCAAGAACGTGATGCCGCGCGTTGCGGCGCTGCTCGACGTGATGCAGGTCTCCGATATCTCGAAGGTGATCTCCGCCGATACGTTCGAACGTCCGATCTATGCCGGCAACGCCATCCAGACCGTGCAGTCCACCGATGCCAGGAAGGTGATCACGGTGCGCACCTCCTCCTTCCAGGCGACCGGCGAAGGCGGTGCGGCCGCGATCGTGGATGCGACGCCCTCGGATGATCCCGGCCTCTCGCAGTTCAAGAGCCAGGAAATCGCCCAGTCCGATCGCCCCGAGCTCGCCTCGGCCAAGATCATCATTTCCGGCGGTCGCTCGCTGGCCTCGGCGGAGAATTTCGAGAAATACATCGAACCGATCGCCGACAAGCTCGGCGCCGCGATGGGCGCCTCGCGTGCCGCCGTCGATGCGGGCTTTGCGCCCAATGACTGGCAGGTCGGCCAGACCGGAAAGGTCGTGGCGCCGGATCTGTATATCGCTGTCGGCATTTCAGGCGCCATTCAGCATCTGGCCGGCATGAAGGATTCGCGCGTCATCGTCGCCATCAACAAGGACGAGGAAGCGCCTATCTTCCAGGTTGCCGATTACGGTCTCGTGGGCGATCTGTTCCAACTGCTGCCGGAACTGCAGGACGAACTCGGCAAGGCCGGGCGCTAGAGGCGCACGGCCGTCATTCTTGAAACCCGCGAAGCCGGTGCCGCACGGGCCGGCTTCGTCTCAGAGGAAGAACGGGGCGCGCAATCATGGAGATCAGAACTGTCGGCATCATCGGCGCGGGTCAGATGGGCAGCGGCATCGCGCATGTCTGTGCGCTCGCGGGCATGAATGTGATGCTCAACGATCTGGACGAGGACCGCATATCCGCAGGCCTCGCCACGATCAACGGCAACATGCAGCGCCAAATCTCCAAGAAGATCATCGAGGAAGGCGAGCGCCAGGCCGGGCTGGAGCGGATCAAGCCGGCACCAGGCTACGAGGATCTTGCGCCCTGCGATCTGATCATCGAGGCCGCCACCGAGAACGAGGAGATCAAGCGCAAGATCTTCCAGGCCCTGTGCCCGGCGCTGGGACCCGACACGATTCTGGCAAGCAACACCTCATCGATCTCGATCACCCGCCTCGCGGCATCGACGGATCGGCCAGAGCGCTTCATCGGCATCCATTTCATGAATCCGGTGCCCTTGATGCAGCTCGTCGAGCTGATCCGGGGCATCGCCACGGAGGATCCGACCTTCGAGGCCGCCAAGTGCTTCATCGCACGGCTTGGCAAGACGGCGACGGTGGCGGAGGATTTTCCCGCCTTCATCGTCAACCGCATCCTCCTGCCGATGATCAACGAGGCGATCTATACGCTCTACGAGGGCGTCGGTTCGGTCGAATCCATCGATACCGCGATGCGGCTTGGCGCCAACCATCCGATGGGGCCCTTGCAACTCGCCGATTTCATCGGCCTCGATACCTGCCTGTCGGTGATGCAGGTGCTGCATGACGGGCTGGCCGATACCAAATATCGTCCCTGCCCGCTGCTGGTGAAATATGTCGAGGCGGGATGGCTCGGGCGCAAGGCCAAGCGTGGTTTCTACGATTATCGCGGCGAAACGCCGGTTCCCACGCGCTGAAATGTGGCGCGCGGGACGCAAAACTGCCGCGCATTTTAATCAAATCCGAACGCACGCGCAAACCTCGTCGTAAATCGAAGCTGGCATGGTGACATGGTCACGGAGCCGCTTGTCATGTCGATGGACGCCACCGCCGGAATGAATGCCAGTTGGGCAACGCAGCCGCGAGATCCCGCATCTCTGGCCGCCCAGCAAGTCTCCAATGCCCAGGAGGCTCGTTCCGAGCGGGGCGTGGGCGAGGCGTCGCCCGCCGGGTCTGCGCCCTCACGCGAGCCGGCCCCCTCCCGAATCAGCGACGAGCCCGTCCGTTCGGCACCGCCGCCCGGCCAGGGCCGCAATGTCGATATATCGGTCTGACGCGGGCCCGGGCCGGCCCTGCGTCATCTGCCATCGTGATCGACCCACTGCCTTGTCCCTGTGCATGATTTTCGCCTGCGACCATCGGGAGGCTTCACATTCCTGTCGTACTGGGGCTTAATACTCGCACGCAGATGCACTTCGCCATCTGCCGGAGGAGGTGGTGTGAACGTTCATGTTCAGCGAACCGTCTCGCCGGAAGCCTGTCCGGCCCTCGTGCTCAACGCGGATTTCAGACCGTTGAGCTATTACCCTCTTTCGGTCTGGTGCTGGCAGGATACGATCAAGGCGGTGTTTCTCGAGCGGGTCAACATCGTCTCGCATTATGATCGCAGCGTGCGAAGTCCGGGCTTCGAAATGCGCCTGCCCTCCGTCGTTTCACTCAAGACCTACATCCAGCCCTCCCGCAATCCTGCCTTCACCCGCTTCAATGTCTTCCTGCGCGATCGCTTCACCTGCCAGTATTGCGGTGCCCGCGACGATCTTACCTTCGACCACGTGATCCCCCGCTCCCGGGGTGGCCAGACTACCTGGGAAAACGTCGTCACCGCCTGCGCGCCGTGCAATCTCAGGAAGGCGGACCGGATGCCCCGGCAGGCGGACATGCTGCCCCGTCAGGCCCCTTTCGCACCCAGCGTCTTCCAGCTGCACCAGAATGGTCGCCATTTCCCGCCAAACTATCTGCACGAGAGCTGGCTCGATTATCTCTACTGGGATACCGAGCTCGAACCGTGAAGCGCGCGCAACAGCGCGCCGGCGCGCGCTCTCCCCGGTGGAGACGCGTCGGGGTTGAGGGGATATTCCCAACGCAGCGAGGGCACGATGAAATCCGCGCCCTTCCCTTCCGTCGTCGCCTCGCCTAACCTGTCAGTGCGACGTTCATGAAAAGCCGCAACGAGGTCCCGATGCTGCGTGCCACCGCCGTTATCCGCAAACCCGCCGTGAAGGCAGAGAAGGTCGTCGACAGCGTTACCCTTGATCATGAGGGTCGCCACCGTCGGCGCGTGACGCTCACGGGCGATGGCGGGCTCGCCTTCCTGCTCGATCTCGACAAGGCCGTGATCCTCAATGACGGCGATGCGCTCAGGCTTGATGACGGGCAGCTGGTACGCATCGTCGCCGCGCCGCAGCCGCTTCTGGAAATCCGCGCCGAAAACCCGCTGCGGCTGCTGCGCCTCGCCTGGCATATCGGCAACCGGCACACGCCCGCCGAGATCACGGCGGATGCAATCTATATCGAGGAGGATCACGTGCTGGCCGAGATGGTGCGCGGGCAGGGCGGCACGGCGGCACGCGTCGAACGGCCGTTCCAGCCGGAACGCGGGGCCTATGATCATGATTGCGGGCATGATCACGGACATGGTCACGGGCACGGGCACGCACACCACCATCACGGACATGGTCATCATCACCATCATGACCATACGCATGACCATGACCACGACCGGCACGGCTGATGAGCGCGACGCATCTGCCCCTGATGATCTGGTTCTCGCCGGGCTTTCCCGTGGGCGCCTTCGCCTATTCGCATGCCCTCGAATGGGCCTGCGAGAGCGGCGAGATTTCGAAGGCGCAGGAGCTGGCCGTCTGGCTGAATGATCTTCTCGATCACGGATCGGGGCGCAACGACGCGCTGTTCCTGATCGCCGCCCATCGGGCCAGCGGTGAACCGGTGCGGCTTGCAGAACTCGCGGCGCTGGCGCGTTCGCTCGCCGGTTCGCGCGAGCGCCGGCTCGAGACCTGCATGCAGGGCGATGCCTTCCTCACCGCGATCGCGAGCGCCTGGCCCTGCGCAACGGTGGAGACGTGGCAGACGAAGCGTCCGGTGCTGGATGGCGAGGAAGCAACGCCCTATCCGGTCGCCGTCGGCATGGCAGGGCGGGGCCATGCGCTGTCGTTGCAGGCCTTGCTTGAAGCCTATCTCGCGGGCTTCATCGGCAATCTCGTCTCCGCCGCGATCCGTCTCGGCGCCATCGGTCAGACTGACGGGCAGCGTATCATCGCGGGCCTGCT
>NZ_DATGCW010000048.1:0-10617 GCF_035311605.1 Saliniramus sp. | reverse complement strand
GCCAATAGGCGAGTGCCGTGGCGAGAACGGCGGCGAGTTCCTGTGCTTCGCTGCCGCCGGCTTCATGACAGGGCCGCCCATCCGCGAGGAAGATCGTGCCGGCAAATCCTTTATCCGCCAGAGCCACAGCGGTTTCGCCGCAGCGATCTGCGATCATCTCCCAACTGGCCGAGAAACCGCCGTCACAGGCGGCGGCGCCGATCGGGTCGAGGGCGAGATCGGCATCGAGCCGGTCGAGCGACAGCCCGCGCCGGGCGGCCAGGGCGATGAGCGCCGCTGCGGCGTAACGCCCGGAACGTCCCGCATCCAGGCGGATCTGCACGAGATCAAGCAGCACCCCGTCGAGGGCGGCATCGAGATCATCGAGCGTGGCGATGCGCAGGCCGAAACCGCGTGCGGCCCTTGCGCCGTCGAAGACGAGGCTGAGCGCGTCGGCGCCACCTTCCAGATCCGTCAGCGCCTGACGCGCGGCTTCACCGGTATCGGGATGGTCGACGCGCTGGGCCACATGCCAGGGCGCGTGTTCGGCACGTACGGGCTGCGCCTGCGCCAGAGCGGCGGCATAGAGCGGATCGACGCGAATGCCGTCAGCAGTCTGCGAGACGAGGGTTTCCTCGAAATCGCGACCCTTGAGAACCCCCTCGACGAGACGCATCCAGTCTTCACGGGTGATGGCGGGAAAGGCTTCGCCCGGAGGCGTTTGCTGATCGGTCATCGGCTTCCACTAAAAGTGATGCATCGGCAGGCTCTTTTTGCCCGGTTTTGCCGCACTTGGCTACCGCCTCCGCACCCATCCGGATGCGTAAAACACGGCTAGCCTTCACCATCCTGCCCTTCGCCGCGCCGCAGCAGGAACACGCCCTGGCGCCCGATCATGTTCCAGACCCACCAGGGCAAGGGCAGCCGCACCGGGCGGTCGCCGGCATCGAGCGCCACCGCGCGCTCCATCACGGCGCCGACTTCATGGCACAGGACGACGAAATCGCGCATCGTGCAATGGTGAATATTGGGTGTGTCGTACCAGCTGAAAGGCAGTTGCTCGGTGATCGGCATCCGCCCGCGCAGCAGCAATTCGAAACGCACACGCCAATAGCCGAAATTATGGAACGAAACGATGCCGCATTTGCCGATACGCAGCATTTGCTCGAGCACCTCACGCGGGCGCAAGGTCGCCTGGATCGTCTGCGACAGGATCACGTAGTCGAATCCGTCATCGGCATAATCGAAGAGATCAGTGTCGGCGTCGCCCTGGACCACGGCAAGCCCCTTGGCCAGACATTTGTTCACATTCTCGCGGTCGAGCTCGACCCCGCGCGCATCGCAATCGCGCAGATCACGCAAGAGCGCCATAAGCGAACCGTCCCCGCAGCCGACATCGAGCACCCGCGCGCCCGGCTCCACCATTTCCGCGAGCAGCAAGTGGTCGGGACGCGCACCGGCGGCGGCGAGAGAGGCCTTGCGCGTATCGAAATCGTCAGGCGGCAGCGCGTTCATGCCACCCCCCGATCCCGCGCGGCGGCGTCGATGAAGCCCTTGGCGGCAGAAAACATGTCGGGCTCGTCGAGCAGGAATGCATCATGCCCCTTGTCGCTATCGATCTCTACGAAGGAAACCGAAGCCGCAGCCGCGTTCAGCGCCCTCACGATGGCGCGCGAATCCTTCGTCGGAAACAGCCAGTCCGAGGTGAAGCTCATCACGCAGAACCGTGTCGGCGTACCCCGGAAGGCGCGCGCGAGTTTGCCGTCGTACTCGGCTGCGAGGTCGAAATAATCCATCGCACGGGTGACATAGAGATAGGAATTGGCGTCGAAACGCTCGACAAAGGTCGAGCCCTGATAGCGCAGATAGCTCTCGATCTGGAAATCGGCATCGAAGGAGAAGGTCGGCGCGGCCCGGCTTTGCAGCTTGCGACCGAATTTCTGATGCAGCGCTCCTTCGGAGAGATAGGTCACATGCGCCGCCATACGCGCGACGGCAAGCCCCTTGCGTGGTCGGGTGCCGCGTTCGAGATAGCGCCCCGAGGCCCAGCCGGGATCGGCCATCACGGCCTGACGACCAACTTCGTGGAAGGCGATGTTCTGGGCCGAATGGCGCGTCGCGGCCGCAATCGGCATGGCGGAGAACACCCGCCCGGGATAGAGAGCGGACCATTCCAGCACCTGCATGCCACCCATCGAGCCGCCGACCACACAAAGGAGATCGTCGATGCCGAGCTTGTCGAGCAGCATGGCCTGGGAGCGCACCATGTCGCGTATCGTCACCAGCGGAAAATCGACGCCATAGGGCTTGCCCGTCGCCGGATTGACGGAGGCGGGGCCGGTCGTGCCCATGCAGCCACCGAGAACATTGGCGCAGATCACGAAGAAACGGTCGGTATCGATCGCCTTGCCCGGCCCGACGAAGAGCCGCCACCAGCCGGGTTTTTCCGTCACTGGGTGGACGTTGCAGGCATGCTGGTCACCGGTCAGGGCATGGCAGATCAGCACCGCATTCTTGCGATCGGGCGCGAGCGTGCCATAGGTCTGGTAGGCGATTTGCCACGGCGAGAGGCTTGCGCCGCAATCCATCTCGATGGGTTGGTCTTCACCGAAATGCATCACGTGGCTTGACGGGGTATCAACCTGCACGCGTGCCAGCGCAGCAAGGGTCTCGAAATCACCGTCAGGCCCGCCGGATGTGCTTTCGGGAGTCGGTTGGCTTACCGTGTCTGTCATGGCGCTTCTTTTGACCGGATTTCGCGCGTGATGCAACGAATTCGTTCGGATTAACGAACATACCGCAGGGGAACGCATTGCCGCAACGGCCCTTCCGGGCTGTTTCCGCGAAAGAGAAATCGCTTTGCAACGAAAGGTGCGCGCGCATAATCGCCGCATGCCGGCTCACCCGATTCGCCGCCTCCTGTTCGAACATCCGCACCGGCCCGCCGCCGGTTTGCATCGACTCGCCCTCGCCTGCACGCTGATCCTCGCATTGCTGCTCGGTGGATGCACGCCGGGCGGGACGCGGGTCGCCGGCTTCGATTCGCTCGATCTGCGGCGCCTCGCCGAATCCGAGGACGGCGAGGCCTGGCTCGCCCTTCCGATGCGCAAATGGCTGGGCACGCACGAGCATGTCGGCTACCCGGAAGCCGTGATCGCCTGCATTGCGCCCGGCTGCCCCAACCGCCTGGCCGTCGGCGTCTTTCGCCTCGAAGGCGCGACGGCCGAACGCGCCGAGCGCGATCTGCGCAATCCGCAGATGCTCGCACGCGGTCTCGCCACGCAGTACGACGGCGATACGGCGGCGGCGATCGATATCGACATTGCCGCGCACAGGCTGGACGATCTGTCCGGCTTCACGATCAGCATGCGCGCTCCGCAGGCGGATGGCCGAGCGCTCCACGGCGCTGCCGTCGGCCGTCGCGAGGGGGATGAGTTGCGACTGATTCTGGCTGTGGGAGACGATCTGCAGGTCGTGCGTGCGGCGCTCGCCCAGATCCACGCAAAGGCGTTCTGAGCCGGGAACGAAATAGGCCGGCGGGATGATCCGCCGGCCCGTCAGGCCTTCAGCGATCGCCGCGGCTTACTGGCCGGAGGCTTCCGCGATAAAGGTATTGATCTGCTGCATCATCTCCGGATCGGCCTGCGCGGCTTCAGCGATGGCATTGTAGCTGCCGACGTCGATGCCGGGCACTGCTTCCACGGCAGCGACCATCTCGTCATTTGCGGCCTGGGCGATTTCCTGCTGCTGCTCCTGCGATTCGGCCGCTTCCATCTGCGGCCGATAGGTCTGGCTGATCTCCTGGATTTCCAGCGTCGCCACGGCGAAGGAGCGCAGGGTTTCTTCATCCACGTTCGGTGCCTGAGCGGTCTGGGCAGCGGCGGGCGTGCTGACGCTGGTCCCGGTCAGGGAGGCGGCACCGAAAGCCATACCCAGAGCGGTAATGGCGGCGAGCGTGGTACGAGCGAAGTTCATGTCGTATACCCTTTTTCAGTTTCCGATCGATCGGCACGCCATGCCCGCACAAGCCGTTACTCTTGCCTGCGCGGCATGACGCGTTACCCTCCCGGACAGTGTCGCGGGGTGAATCGTTCCCGGCAGCGCGAAAAAGTTTTGGAAGCGTCACTTTTTTGTCGCTTCCAGGCTTTCCCTAGTGACGAATGAAGTGAGAGCTTCGCAGGAGGCGATAGCGGGATTCATGCAGGATAGACGCAGCCGAGACATCGCAGACGGGCAAGAGCAGAACCGGTCGCATGATCCGCAAGGCGACGATCCCGTCAGGATGAACCCGGCGCAGCGGCGCCGCCTGGCGCACCGCATCGCCGCCGAAATGCCCGGGATGCAGCGTTATGCCCGCCGGCTGGAACGTAATCCCGACGAGGCCGAGGATCTCTTGCAGGATGCGCTCGAACGTGCCTTGCGCAAATCCGATGGCTGGCGCGGCGGCAGCCTCGCAGCCTGGCTGCGGCGGATCACCTTCACGGTATTCGCCAATCGCCGCGCCCGCCCGCGACGCGAGGAGGCCGATATCCTGATCGATGGCGCGCTGGAAACCGCTTCACCCCCGCGCCAGGAGGAGCGCGTCGCCTGCCGCGACATCGCCGATGCGATCGATGATCTGCCCCGGGAGCAGCGGCTCGCCGTCGGTCTGGCGATGCGGCCCGAGAGTTCTTACGAGGACAATGCGCAGGCTGCCGGCATGCCGGTCGGCACCTTTCGCTCCCGTCTCTCCCGCGCACGCGGAAAACTGCGCGAGACGCTGACGGCGCCTCACAGCCGTGCCGCAGACTGGCATATCACCTGATCCGGGTTCGCTCGCAACGCACAGCGCTCAGCCGCCATCGCCCCGTTCCGCCGCGACCCGGTCCTCACCGCGATAGCCAATCGCGATGACGAAGAGTTCGGCGGAATCAGCGCGGCTCGATGGCGGCTTGAAATGGCGCACATTGGCGAAATCGCGCTTGAGATCAGTCAGCAGTGCCCCCTCCGTGCCGCCGCGCAGCACCTTGGCGATATAGGTGCCGCCCTGCGCCAGGACCGAGCGGGCGAATTCCGCGCCGGTTTCGGCAAGCCCCATGATGCGCAGATGGTCGGTCTTCTTGTGACCGGTGGCGTTGGCGGCCATGTCCGACATCACGACATCCGCCGGGCCGCCCAGCAGCGCGACGAGGCGCGCGGGGGCGTCGTCATCAAGGAAATCCATCTCGATGAATTCGGCGCCAGGCATCGGCTCGATCGGGAGGAGATCGATGCCGACGATCTTGCCACGCGCCTTTTCGTTCTCGGCGCCGCTTTCATCGACGATCCCGATCTTGCGCGCCGCCACCTGCGACCAGCCACCCGGCGCCGCGCCCAGATCGACGATGCGCTGGCCGGGTTTGAGGAACCTGAACTTCTCGTCGAGTTCCAGCAGCTTGAAGGCCGCGCGCGAGCGCCAGCCTTCGCGCTTGGCGCGCAGGACATAGGGATCGTTGAGCTGGCGCTGCAGCCAGCGCTGCTGCGAGGGCGTGCGACCGCGCGCCTTCTTCAGCTTCACCTTGAGCGCGCGCGGGGGATGACTGCTGTTTTGTGACACGATTTTTCTCGCCTCAGGCGCGACCGGGATCGGGGATGGCCGGACCCGGCGCCGGTGAACCATTGCGCGATCGGCCCCTGCGGCGCCCGCGACGGCGTTTCCAGACCCCGTCCTCGCGCATCAGATTCATCAGGATACCCTCGCGCAGACCGCGATCGGCGATGCGCAGACGGGGCGCGGGAAAGGCACGGCGGATGCCTTCCAGAATGGCGCAGCCCGCGAGCACCAGGTCGGCCCGCTCGCGCCCGACACAGGGGCTCGCCGCCCGTGCCTCGTAATCGAGCCCGACGAGTTCGTCGAGCACCGTATCCACCTCCGTCGCCGCCATCCAGAGCCCGTCGACCTGACGGCGATCGTAGCGCGGCAGGCGCAGATAGATGCCGCCGACCGTGGTGACGGTGCCCGAGGTGCCGAGCAGATGGAAGTCCGGTGCCGCCGTAGCCGCCCCCGCAGCAAGCGCGAAGGGGGTGAGCATCTGCGAGACTTCCTCGACCATGCGCTCGAATTTCTCCGGCCCGACCTCCACGCCGCCATGGCGTTCCGCCAGGGTGATCACACCCACGGGCAGTGAATCCCAGGCGCGGATGCGCTTGCAGGGATCGGCGAGCGGTGAGCGAGCCTGACCATCGAGCCAGGCGATTTCGGTCGAGCCGCCGCCGATATCGAAGACGATTACCGAATGCGCCTCGGGATCGGCCAGCGAGGCGCATCCCGTCACCGCAAGAAAGGCCTCGGTGCGCCGGTCGACGATCTCGAGTTCCATGCCGGTCTCGTCATGTACCCGCTCGATGAAATGGTCGGCATTGCGCGCCATGCGACAGGCTTCCGTCGCGATCAGCCGGGCGCGGTGGACGCCGCGCGCATGCATCTTGTCGCGGCAGATCAGCAGCGCTTCGATGGTCCGGTCGATGGCATTATCATTGAGCGTGATGGCGCTGGCGAGCCCCTCACCGAGGCGCACGATGCGCGAGAAGGCGTCAATCACGCGGAAGCCGGCACGGGCTGGTTCGGCGATGAGCAGGCGGCAATTGTTCGTGCCGAGATCAAGCGCCGCATAGGCTGCGCCCGATCGCCTGTTTCGGCGATGCGCCCGATGCTCCTGCGTGTTTTGCCCCGTCGACTTCGCAGCCGCACTGTCGAAGTTCAGAGTTCCTTCCGCCTTTGCACCTGCGCCGAATGCACCAGTGTCCACCGCCAAGGTTTTATCCTCGCGAACTCCACACCCGTGTTGGGGGAGCTCTCCAACTTGGTTTTAATGGTAACAGTGCAGCCGGCGAAATGCCAAGAACAATAAATCGCGAGTCGGCCTCCGGGTTCCGCACGCGGTCGCGATCAGGCAGCAACCTTCTGCGGCAGGGCGTCGGTGGAGCGCGCCACCGGACGCAGCAGGCCCTTGACCTGAATGTACGGGCGCGGGCGGTTGATCACCTCGTCGAGGCGCGACCACAGGACCTTGGGCGAGAACGGTTTGGCGATGATCTCGTTGACGCCCAGCGACATGGCCCGATCGACGACATAGCGCCGCGGCTTGCCCATCATCACGATGATCGGGATGCTCGGCGCCGGCGAGGTGGTTGGGGTGCGCGTCAGGCGGATGAATTCCTCTCCCGAGAGAATGGCGAGATCCCAGTCGAGGATGACGAGATCGGGCTTGCTCTCCGAGAGCACACCGAGCGCCTCGGCGCCGTCGGGAGCCTCGAGCACGCGCTTGATGCCGACACGTGTCAGCATGTCGCGCAGGATGCGGCGGATGTAGAGGCTCTCATCGACGACGAGCGCGGCGAGATCGGGGAAGGTCGGTGTGGCGATCATGCCGGGTCACACACCCTTGTCTACGCAAAACATACCGCACGATACGGCTTCGACTTTGCCAGATGGTAAAGACGAACGGATAAACTTAGCCCGCCATCCGGCATGAACCCGGTTAGCGGTTTGCAGGCCGTTGTGTCGCCGCTAGGCTGGCTGATGATTCGCCGGTTGCATGCCGGTTCACGTCACGATCTCAAAGGGGGTGTGCCATGCAGGTTCATGACGAAGGCCGCAAAGCCCGGATGTTGCAGGCGCTCTACGGCACGCTCGCCGGGTCCGCCCTGCTCGTCACCGCCAGCATGCCGGCCATGGCCGATGCCCTGCAGGGCGAAGTCATCGCCGAACGCTGGTGCGCCTCCTGTCATCTGGTCGGGCCGGGACAGGATGTCGCGAGCGATCAGGTGGCGAGCTTCATTCAGATCGCGCAGCGCGACGATCTCACGGCGGAAAATCTGGCCGATTTCCTGCGTTCACCGCACCCGCCGATGCCGGATCTGCAACTTACGCACAACGAGATCCGTGCGCTGATCGCCTATATCGAAACGCTGGAATGAGCCGGAACCAGTTCAACCGGGAAAGCGGCAGAAGCAATCCGGATGCGCACGCGTCCCGGCCTTGAACGCATCTCGATCAGGCTTTGAAGCGCAATCCTGTGCAGAACCTTGCGGAACACCCTGCGCGAGCCGACGCGCCGCAGCGCGCATGTCATGCGCCGCGCGCGGGGCGTGGCGGGCCGGACCGAGTGCGGCGCGCAACACGGCCTGATCCGTTTCGGTGATTTCGGGCGTTTGAACCAGTAGCGGCATGTCGTCCTCGATCCACCTGCGTTAACCATTCCCCCGACGCAATAACGAATCTCGATTTCGGCGGTTCCAAGGCGCCTGAAACAATCAGTAACATAGTGTGAGGCCACGCCTCGCGACATCGTGGTGAAACCGGATGCGACCCAGTCTGCCTGCCCTCGCCCTGTTCCTGCTGCTGGCTGCGGCGCTCTCCCTGCCGGGTCTTCGGCCGTGGCTGCTGGCATTCGACCAGTTCCTGCCGGTATTGCTGCGCAACGCGCAGGGTTTGCCGCGCGGACCCGACTGGTTCAACGAGATGGCGAGGGATGTCTCGGCTCTGGGCAGCATGACGGTGCTGATCGGCGCCGGCCTGCTCGTCATCACTGCCCATTGGCTGCGCGGCGCCGGGGCTCAGGCCTTGCGCGTCGGCATCGTGCTTTTCGGCGCCATCGCCCTCAACACGGTGCTGAAAGCCCTGATCGCGCGCCCGCGACCGGATCTGTTCGAACCCGCGACGCAGGTTTTCACCAACAGCTTCCCGAGCGCGCATGCGATGATTTCCGCAACGCTCGTCACGATCATTGCGCGGGATCTGATGGCGGCGCAGGACAAGATCGCGCCGACGCGTTTCATCGCCGGGAGCGCTGCGCTTCTCGTCGTGCTGATCGGCCTGAGCCGGATCCATCTCGGCGTGCATTGGCCCAGCGACGTCCTGGCCGGCTGGGCGCTCGGCTTCGCCTGGGCACGACTCGCGGGCGAGGCCTGTCGGCGCGCGCTGCCCGGGTCAGGCTGAAGCAGCCCCCGTCGGCGCCGCTTGCGGGGCGATGTTGTCGAGCGCCTTGTCGCGATCATCGAAGAAGCGGCGGATGTTGCGCGCAGCCTGGCGGATGCGCTGCTCGTTCTCGACCAGAGCGATGCGCACATGGTCATCGCCATGCTCGCCGAAACCGATCCCCGGCGCCACCGCGACGCCGGCCTTCTCGACCAGCAGCTTGGCGAATTCCAGGCTTCCCAGATGCCGGAAACGCTCCGGGATCGGCGTCCAGCAGAACATCGACGCGCTCGGGCGCGTCACCGGCCAGCCCGCCTTGGCGAAGGATTCGACGAGCGCGTCGCGGCGCTTGCGGTAGATGGCGCGCATGTCCTCGATATAGTCGTCGGGCCCGTTCAAGGCCGCCGCCGCCGCCACCTGCACGGGCGTGAAGGCGCCGTAATCGAGATAGGATTTCACCCGCGCCAGTGCCGCGAGCAGGCGCTCGTTGCCCACCGCGAAGCCCATCCGCCAGCCAGCCATGGAATAGGTCTTCGAAAGCGAGGTGAATTCCGCAGCGATATCCATCGCGCCGGGCACCTGCAGCACTGATGGCGGGGGGTTGTCGTCAAAATAGACCTCGGCATAGGCGAGGTCGGAGAGCAGGATCAGTTCGTGCTTCTTGGCGAAAGCGACGAGGTCACGGTAGAAATCGAGTGAGGCGGTGCAGGCCGTGGGATTGGCCGGGTAGCAGACGACCAGCGCGATCGGCTTGGGCACGCTCAGCCGCATGGCGCGCTCAATCGCATGGAAGAATTCGGGCGACGGCTCCGCAGGCACGTTGCGCACCACGCCACCAGCCATCAGGAAGCCGAAATTGTGCAAGGGGTAGCTCGGATTGGGCACGAGCACGACGTCGCCCGGTGCCGTGATGGCTTGTGCCATATTGGCGAAGCCTTCCTTCGAACCGAGCGTGGTGACCACCTGCGTCTCCGGATCGAGCTTCACGCCGAAGCGGCGGGCGTAATAGCCAGCCTGGGCCTTGCGCAGACCGGGAATGCCCTTGGAGGCAGAATAGCGATCGGTACGCGGTTTGCCGGCAGTCTCGGCCAGCTTGGCCACGACATGCGCCGGTGCGGCGAGATCGGGATTGCCCATGCCCAGATCGATGATGTCGACGCCCTCGGCCCGCGCCTTGGCCTTGATCTTGTTGACCGGCTCGAAGACGTAGGGCGGCAGGCGTTGCGTGCGGTAGAAGTCGTTCATGATCGCGTATCCGTTCGGGGCGCATCCGGGCGAAAGCCGATTCGCGCATGGGCAGATCGGCACCGCCTCCATAGCATCTCGCCGACCCGGTTGCATCGGCGATTTCCGCCTGCCCGCCGATTACGGCGAGAGCACGGCTTTCAGGCGGGAAATCAGGGACGCGCGGGGTCGATTGCAGGATCGAAATCGGGTAGCGGCTCAACGACGACGGGCTCGGGATCAGGCAGCAGGGTCATGCGCCGGGTCTGCGCGGCGCGCGCGGCCTGGCGCTCCTGCAGGCGGCGAAGATCGTCCTCCATCTCGACGAGTTCTTCTTCGCTCCGCGGCTCATTCGCCGCGCGGTCGATCGAACGGATCGGAGCAAAGGCGAATTCACCCGGACGGGTGCCGGCAATGAATTCGGGCGCCTCGCGCTCCGCCTCGCCGACCCCGGTTGCCACGAAGACATCACGAAC
>NZ_DATGCW010000047.1:0-4435 GCF_035311605.1 Saliniramus sp. | reverse complement strand
CATTCCGCCCGATCCAGAACCGAATCGCCGATCCCGTGGCGATGAGCCGGCAGCTGATCTCCGATGACGAAGCGCGCGCCACGCGCTGCCTCACCCTGCCCTGCCTCGATCTGGCCAGCGCCGGCGATGAAGCGATGCCGTGGCGCGAGCATGAAGGCAGCGGCACGGCTTTCGATCGTCCCTACGCGGATATCCGCAACGGTGTCCACACGCCTGCCGCCATGGCGGAGTTGCTCGCGCTGGAAAGTGGAGCGGCGCGGATCAGCGACGGGGATCTGCGCTGGACGGGCTTCGAGCAATCCGAGAGCGTGCGCCCGGGAGAGCCTTTCTTCGAGATCGTGATGGATGTCAATCTCGCCCAGGATTTCGGCATCGAGGCGGTCTCCTGGTACGGTCATCTGATGGATGATTCCGTCGCGGCGATCTGGCAGCGGGCAATGACCTTCGCGGACGGGAATGCGGCGCCGCAGCTCTTCATGGAGCAGGCCTTCGAATGTGCCCGCGGCGCGCGCGGTCCGACAGGGCTTTGTCCCTGAAGGCATTGCCGGGCAGGGCGCCGCCTCGCACGACCGCGCCCTGCCCGGATCCCAGCATCACCCACACGCAAAAAAGTCACGACCAGAACAACAGGGGCAGGCATGTTCCAGCGCATCCAGCACTTCTTCAATACGCTCGCGACCAATTGGTCGGAGGATCCCGGCGCGCGCGGTGCGGCCAAGATGACGGCGGCCGGGGTGCTCGTCGCCGAAGGCGTTTTCGGCGTGGTGCGTGGCCGGACCGGACGCAATGGAAGGCGGCAGCGGGGCGGCATACTCGGCGGAGTACTCGGCATCATCTTCGGCATCATCTTCATCAATGTCGGCGGTTTCGTGGAGGGGTCGGGCATTGATGATCCGGTCGAAATCACCGGAGAAGTCGTCGCCGTCGAGCGCGCCGGCACCAGCGGCGAGAACGACACGCCGATGTACCGCACCCGTATCGCCTATACCGTGGACGGGGAGAGTTACGAATTCAGCCCGCGCGGCAGAAGCTCATGGCGACCGAATGTGGGCGCGGATGTCGATGTCGCCTATTCCCGGTCGAACCCGGCCAATGCGAAGCGGATCGGTGGCATCGAGGAATGGGCGCCGCAGATCTTCGGCTGGGCCGGGTGGTTCGTGATCGTGACCTCCGCATTCAGCCTGCTCGTCAGCATTGCGCTGATCGTCTTCGGGATCTGGCTGTTCCAGCAGGGCCGCGCCGATCGCCGGCTCAGCGGCGAGGATCGCGGCTTTTTCGGCGATCTCTTCGCCATCGCGAGGGATGTGCGCGCGGGCAACATGGATATCGCGGAGACGGCAGCCGGCATGGCGGGGGCGGCACAGGGATCCGGTCAGCCCGCTGCCGCAGCGCCCGCGCAGCCCGCAGCCAATGCCGCATCCGCCCCGGCAGCCACGGCTTCAGCGCCAGCCGGCTGGATGCTCGACCCCGCAGACGAGAGCATGCTGCGCTGGTGGGACGGGCAGCAATTCACCGAACTGCGCCGTCCGCGCGATTGAGGGCTCTCAGCGGAACAGCATCACCGGAACGAGGCAGGAGCGGACCATCTCGCTGGTGGTGGAGCCAATGATCAGGCTGCGGATACGCGAATGGCCGTAGGCGCCCATCACCAGGAGATCGATCTTCTCGGTCTCGATGGCCTTGATGATGACGCTCTCGGGCTGGCCTTCGCGGATTTCCGAGGAGACGGTGAAACCGGCATCGCGCAGGACGCTTTGTGCGGTTTCGAGCCGCTCGCGCACCATGGCCGAGGGCTGGCCGACAGTGAGGAGGCGGCATTCCATGCCGGTGAACAGCTTGCCGGCAGCGATGTGGCGCACGGCCTTCATCGCGCTGTCACCACCATCGAAGGCGATCAGGAAACGGTTTTGCGGCTTGAATGCGCGGGACGTGACGAGTACCGGCTTGCGGGAGGCCCGCACCACCCGCTCCAGATTGGAGCCGAGATGCATCCTGGCGAAATCCGCCGCCTCACCGCGCTTGCCGACGATGACGAGGGCGGCGTCGCTCTCGGCTTCCTGCAGGGCCTCGACGAGATCGCCGTTGCGCAGGCGCGTGTTGATCTGTTCAATACCCTGTCCGCCGATGCGCGCGCGGGCCTCCTCGAGGATCAGCCGCCCGCGCTTTTGGGCAAGACGCGCCCGCTCCTCGTCATGCGAGGCCAGTTCGGCCAGAAGATTCTCGCGTGCATCCGCATTGATGGCGCCCGAGAGATCCGCCGGCGCCGTCGAGACATCGCGACGCCCGAGCACATGCATCAGCTCGACCGGGTAACCGGTCTTCTGCGCAACCCAGGCAGTATGATCGCAAACGCTTTGCGAATAGATCGAACCGTCGATCAGCGCCACCAGTGCGGACATGCCGCCTCCCTTTCGATTTGCTTGCACGCCGAGGGGCGCAAGCCGCCGTTACCGCGTCTGATTCATCGCAGAATGACCGGTTCGTGATCAAAAAACCAGCCGAAACGGGTCAGACCGGGCCGCGATGCCGGTCAATGCCCCATCAGCTTGTCCATGGCGCCCGGCTTGTCGTGGATGGCGAGCCTGTCGACGAGGGTTTCACTGGCCTCGTTCATACCCGCGAGTTCCACTTCGGCGCCCTCGCGGCGGAATTTCAAGACCACCATGTCGAGGGCGGCGACGCTGGAAATATCCCAGATATGGGCGCGCGAAACGTCGATCGTGACCTTCTCCAGCGCCTCGCGAAAATCGAAGGCTGCGGAGAAATCTTCCACTGATGCGAAGAACAACTGCCCCTCAACCCGGTAGGTGCGATGCGCCCGGTCGGAGGAGAGCGTGGAGGTGATACGGAAGATCTGGGAGATCTTCCAGGCGAAGAATATCCCCGAGAGCAGCACGCCCACCAGCACGCCGATGGCGAGGTTATGGGTGCCGACCACGGTGATCACGGTCGCGAGCATCACCACGGAGGATGAGCGGGGGTGATCGCGCAGATTGCGGATCGAACTCCAGGAGAAGGTCCCGATCGAGACCATGATCATCACCGCAACGAGCGCAGCCATCGGAATCACGCCGACCCAGTCGCCCAGGACCACGACCATGAAGAGCAGGAAGACGCCGGCGGCGAAGGAGGACAGCCGCCCGCGACCACCCGATTTCACGTTGATGATCGACTGCCCGATCATGGCACAGCCGGCCATGCCGCCAATGAAACCGGTCGCGGTATTGGCAACGCCCTGCGCCACGCATTCCTGCTTCTTGTCGCTCGGCGTATCGGTCAGTTCATCGACGATCGTCGCCGTCATCAGCGATTCGAGCAGACCCACCGCCGCCACGGCCACCGAATAGGGCAGGATGATCATCAGGGTTTCGAGATTGAGCGGAATATCCGGGATCAGGAAGACCGGCAGCGTCGAGGGCAATTCGCCCATATCGCCGACGGTGCGCAGATCGAAGCCCAGCATCAGCGAAACGGCAGTGAGCACGAGTATGCAGACGAGCGGGCTCGGCACCGCCTTCGTCACCATCGGCAGCAGATAGATGATGGCCAGCCCCGCCGCGACCATCACATAGGTGAGCATGGGCACGCCGGTCAGTTCCGGGATCTGGGCGAGGAAAATCAGGATGGCGAGCGCGTTGACGAAGCCGGTCATCACCGAGCGCGAGACGAAGCGCATCATCTGCGCCACGCCGGTCATGCCGGCGACGATCTGCAACAGCCCCGCCAGTACCGTCGCCGCGAGCAGGTATTCCAGCCCGTGATCGCGCACCAGCGTGACCATCAGCACCGCTGTCGCGGCCGTGGCTGCGGAGATCATGCCCGGGCGCCCGCCGACGATCGCCGTGATCACCGCGATCGAGAAGGAAGCGTAGAGCCCCACTTTCGGATCGACTCCGGCGATGATCGAGAAGGCGATCGCTTCCGGAATCAGGGCGAGAGCCACGACAAGGCCGGCGAGGAGATCGCTGCGGATGTTGCCGAACCATTCCCGGCGCTGGCGATTCCAGAAATCAATCGTCACGAAATTGCTCCGTTACCTGTCGCATCACAAACGAGAGCCCATCGCGCAAAACCACGGCGCGCAAAAACCAAGCCGATCTGTCGGAAGGATTGCTCCGGGGCCCGGCACAAGAACGCGAGGAATATCGCCGTCATGAGGGGCATGTTGCTGCACCGCAACATGGGCTGATGACGCGTTTAGAATATCCCTGCGACAAAGGCAACAGTGAGCGCTGCAGAGCAGGCATGCATATCTGGCCAGTGGCGAGCCCATAACGGATGAGGCCCGCACCGGATGCAGCGCGCGCTGTGATCGCCTAGACGAGCGGTCGGCGAGAGCGCTCACAACCCCGTGAAGGCGCGCTCGCGATAGATCAGGGCACGCCGCCGCAGCCCGTAGCGCACCGCACGGACTTCGCCCACGAGCAGATGATGC
>NZ_DATGCW010000046.1:0-17477 GCF_035311605.1 Saliniramus sp. | reverse complement strand
ATATCAAACCCTTGCAAATGTGAGATAGGAGGGGCGCCGCCCCTCCCGGATCGCCTTTGCTTCGTAGCGGGTTCCCGGCCAGCCGCTATAGGGCTCGCGCCAATCATCGGGGCCGTGCGCAAGCCAGCGCAGGCGCGGCTCCTGTGCGGCACGCGCGAGCGTCCAGCCGACATAATCGTCGATATCGGAGGCAAAATGGAACGTCCCCCCCGGCTGGAGCAGGCGGGCGATCGCGTCCAGGTTGTTCTTTGAAACGAACCGCCGCTTTCGCGTGCGGCGCTTCGGCCAGGGATCGGGATAGAGCAGATAGATCCGCGAAAACGCGGCTTCGGGAAGACGTGGCAACAACAGCCCGGCATCCGCGTCCCACAGACGGATATTGTGCAGGTCGTGTGTTGCGATCTCGCCGAGCAGCTTCACCATGCCGTTGATGAATGGCTCGCAGCCGATGAAACCCGTCTGCGGCGCTTCCCCGGCGCGATGGGCCAGGTGCTCGCCGCCGCCGAAACCGATTTCCAGCACCAGCTCTTCAGGTATGAAACCAAAAAATCCCGCGAGATCCTCGCGGGACAGGGAGGTGTCGCCGCGCGGCAACATCAGGCGCGGCAACAATGTTTCCAGTCGCTCCTGCTGCCCGGCGCGCAGGCGCTTGCCCTTGCGGCGACCAAAGAAGGAAGCCGCCGGGGCCTGCGCGTCGGAGGATGGAGCGCTCATGGCCGGGTCGATCAGAAAGCCGATTTCAGCGTGTCGGCGAGATCGGTGCGCTCCCAGGAGAAGCCGCCATCGGCTTCGGGGGCACGACCGAAATGGCCGTAGGCTGCGGTACGGGCATAGATCGGGCGGTTGAGTTCCAGCCTGGTGCGGATGCCGCGCGGGGACAGGTCCACCGCTTCCATCAGAACCGCTTCGAGCTTGGCTTCGTCAACCTGACCCGTGCCGTGCAGATCGGCATAGATCGAGAGCGGCTTGGCCACGCCGATGGCGTAGGAGAGCTGGATGGTGCAGCGCTTGGCGAGACCCGCCGCCACCACGTTCTTGGCGAGGTAGCGCGCGGCGTAAGCCGCCGAACGGTCGACCTTGGTGGGATCCTTGCCGGAGAACGCGCCGCCGCCATGCGGAGCCGCACCGCCATAGGTGTCGACGATGATCTTGCGACCGGTGAGGCCGGCATCACCGTCAGGGCCGCCGATCACGAAGGCGCCGGTCGGATTGACGTGCCAGATGCAGTCCTTGCCGATCCAGCCCGCAGGAAGCGCCTGGTGCACGTACGGTTCGACGATGGAGCGGATGTCGTGCGAGGTCAACTTCTCGTCGAGATGCTGGGTCGAGACGACGATCTGGGTCACACCGACGGGCTTGCCGTTTTCGTAGCGGATCGTGACCTGGCTCTTGGAATCCGGACCGAGCAGGTTGGATTCGCCGCTCTTGCGGGCATCGGCCATGGCCTTGAGGATCTTGTGCGAGAAGTCGATCGGAGCCGGCATCAGCTCCTCGGTCTCGTCACAGGCATAGCCGAACATGATGCCCTGGTCGCCGGCACCTTCTTCCTTGCCGTCGTTGGAATCGACACCCTGGGCGATATGCGCCGACTGCGCATGCAGCAGCACGTCGATATCGCAATTGGCCCAATGGAAGCCGTCCTGCTCATAGCCGATATCCTTGATGGCCATGCGCGCGAGATGCGAGACGTAATCCGCCGTGATGTGCTCGGGACCGCGCACCTCACCCGCGATCACGACCTTGTTGGTCGTGGTCAGGGTTTCGCACGCCACACGCGCTTCCGGCATCGCCGCGAGATAGGCATCGACGACGGTATCGGAAATGCGGTCACAGACCTTGTCCGGATGTCCTTCGGAAACGGATTCACTGGTGAAGAGATAGCTGGAACGAGCCACGATCAACCCACCCTTTCTGATTGGTATGAACCTGGGGCGCACCGAAATGTGCCCGTCGAAATCATGAGATCGACGGGCTTTTGCCATCGCTTTAGCGGAAGGTCAAGGTGACAAACCGAATTCGTTCGGAATAAAGAACGCCGCCATCCGGCCAGGGTCAGCTCAAACCGGCTGATCGACAGGGTTTTTCGCGGTTTCGTCATCGGCCTCCGCCAATGCTTCCACGAGATCGACGATTCTCTTGCGCACACGACTGTCGCGCACACGCACGAAAGCGCGCATCAGCTGCAGCCCGTCCGAGGTCGAAAGGAAATCCGTCATGTAGGGCGGATTGGGGTCCTCGGCGAATCCGCCGGCCAGTTCCCCTTCCGGATTCGGCGCGCCTTCATAGAAGAATTCGATCTGTACACCCAGCGCGGAGGCGATCTGGTGCAGCCGGCTCGCGCCGATTCGATTGGCGCCCTTTTCGTATTTCTGGATCTGCTGGAATGTCAGCCCGAGCGCCTCTCCGAGCTTTTCCTGGCTCATCCCGACCATCATCCGGCGCATGCGTACGCGGCTGCCGACATGGATGTCGATCGGATTCGGATTTTTCTTCACCTGCCTGTCCCCCAGACCTATGTGCCCGCGATGCGACGCGCGGTCAGCGATGCGAGAAGGCACAATAGTAACTGCAACCAAAAAATGCCATTGCCGAATTCTGCAAAAATGGTTGGTGTACCCCGTTCAGGCAGGCCCGAATCGATGACACCCGCGATATTCACGTCGAGTGATGACAGTATTCGCCCGTATGGGTCGATCACGGCGGAAATACCACTGTTGGCTGCGCGGACCAGGGGCAGGCCTTCTTCTACGGCACGTAGTCTTGCCTGCGCGAAATGCTGACGCGGTCCCGGCGTATCACCGAACCAGGCATCGTTGGTGACGTTCAGAAGCATCCCCGCAGGCCGGCTTTCGGATTCGTCCACAGGCCGTACCGCGCCGGGAAAAATCGCCTCGTAGCAGATACCTGCTGCGATGGGCGGCAGCCCGGGCGCTTCCAGCATACGCCGGCGCGTTGCCGCCGTGAAGCCGCCCGGGAGCTGGATGAATTCGCGCAGACCGAGTGCCCGCAAGCTGCCGTCGAAGATGGCCGGAAGATATTCACCAAAGGGGACGAGATGCACCTTGTCGTAGGTGGCGCGGATGCTGCCGTCTCCGGCCACGACATGGATGGAATTGAAGAAGTCATACCCGTCACTGCGCAGCCGCTCCTCGGCCCGCGCCGCGCCCGTGATCAATGTCACGTCGGACGGCAGCAGCGCCGCGATCTGGGCGAGCGCCCGGCGATCGTTGTGGAGCAGGAACGGAAAGGCCGATTCAGGCCAGATCAGATGTGTGACGTCGGCCACGCCGGATGTCTGCGGGGAGGTGGCCCGGTCGGAGAGGCGCAGATAGCGCTCCATGATCTCTTCGCGATTGGCCGGGTTGAACTTCTCGTCCTGGGGCAGATTCGGCTGCATGATGCGCAATTGCACGCCGGCGACGAGAGGGCTCGGGCTCGCAGGCACCCGCATGGCACCATAACCGGTGACGGCGATCATCGCGACGAGTGCCGCGCCCGCCGGAACCCATCGCCCCGCCGGGCGCGGGGCCGTGGCGATGGTCGCGGGGGCGGCGGCGATCGCGACCGCGAGCACGGTCATGCCCCACAGGCCGATCAGGGCCGCGACCTGCATGGGCCAGAGCTGCTGGCCGAGCGCCATGCCGAGGCTGTTCCACGGAAACCCGGTGAAGAGATGCCCGCGCAGCCATTCCGCGAGGCCGAGCCCGAAAGCAAGCGCGAGAATACGCCAGGGCCCCGCGCTCCAGACCAGTCGGGCGGCGAGGAAGCCGAAAGCATAGAAGAAGGCGAGGGCGGCGGGCAGGCCGATCACGCCCAGCGGCAGCGCCCAGGCGAAGCGCTCCGCCTCGACGAGGAAAGCCGCCCCGAGCCACCACAACCCGGCGAGACAATAGCCGAATCCCCAGAACCAGCCAGCACTCGCCGCTGCCCGCAAGGTGCCGAGCCGCCTGCCTGCACCCGCACCGCCTGCGCCGTCGATCAGCCAGGTCGCGATCACGAGCGAGACGATAAGGGCCGGGAAAAAGCCGAATGGCGGCATGGCCAGCGCCGCGATCGCGCCTGCCGCCATGGCCAATGCCGCACGCCGCCAGCCCCAACTGAGAATGATCCAGTGGGCGAGGGCTTGCAACTTTTCGATGATCATGTTTGGGCCACTCACCGCTGACCCGGGGTGCCGGTCACTTGTCGCGAATCGCCTGTAGGTTTGGCAGAGATTTCGGGATCTGCCGCTTTCGGCCCCGGTAGCATCCCGTCCTGCCTCTCTGTCGTGTTGTCTTTCGCCATGGCGCCGTCTCCGGGGACGGGTGCCGGCGAATCACCTGGACCCGTTGCCTCTTCCGGTTGCTTAGCACCGCTGCTGCGTGTCGTCACGCGCGGCGCGGCGATTTTGGCACGCGGGTCGCGCCGATGCACCTTCACGCGCTTGAGCCGGCGCGGATCAGCGTCGAGAATTTCGAATTCCAGCCCTTCCGGCCCGGCGATGAGCTCGCTGCGCGCCGGTACGCGTCCCGCCAAGGTCACTATCAGCCCGCCCAGCGTATCGACATCCTCTGCCAGATCGTCGCCGGTGAGGTCGACGCCGAGCACCTGTGAGGCCTCCTCAAGATCGGCACGTGCATCGGCGAGCCAGGTATAGGGGCCGTCCTGCTCGATCATTGCGGCGGAGGCGAGGTCGTGTTCGTCCTCGATGTCACCCACGATCAGTTCGACCAGATCCTCGATCGAGGCCAGCCCGTCGGTTCCGCCATATTCGTCGATGACGAGCGCCATATGGGTGCGCGTCGTCTGCATCCGCACCAGCAATTCCACGGCCGGCATGGAGGGAGGCACGAACAGGACCGGGCGCAGGATACGCGTGGCCGACAGCGGGGTGGTGAGATCGATATGGTCGAGGGAGAGGGGCTGTGGCGCCTTGCCGCGCCGACGGCGCCCGTTGCCGTTCTCGGCCTTGGCGACGAGATATTCCAGAAAATCGCGGATATGGATCATCCCCTTGGGATCATCCAGGGTCTCGCCATAGACAGGCAGGCGGGAATGACCGGCGCTGCGGAAGATACGCAGCAATTCCCCCAGGGCCGTATCCGCCGGTACGGCGATGATGTCCGCGCGCGGCACCATCGCATCGCGCACGCGCGTGGAATGGAATCCCAGCACGTTGCGCAGCATGGCGCGCTCCTGGGCCGAGAAGCCCTCGCTCTCGGCGGTGGAGGCGAGTACATCCTCTAGATCGGTGCGGATCGATTCGCGCGCGCGCAGGCCGAGCCGGTTCAGAAACCGGTCGAGCCAGGGCTCACGGGCTTCCGGATCGGCGGAATCCGCATCCTGCATATCCGCCGTCAGGGTAGCGGGATCCGCCGTTTCCGCGTGTGCCACGCTTTTGCGATTTCGCGTCGGGGCAACGGCATCGGATGCCGGGCCATCGGGGGACTGGTTCTTCGTTTCCCCGATTTTTGCGCGTCCCGCAGCCTGCGCCCCGTCACGACCGGTTTCCGGCGCGCGCCTGACCGCCTCGTCCGGATTGCCTTCGTTCGCGGGCTCGTGATCTTCCTGCAGACTTCGTCCGTCGTCGTTCATGGTGCGTCAGTCATCGCGCCCGGTGGCGCGCTCCATATAAGGATCGGCAATGCCCATCCGGGCCAGAGCGGCGGTTTCGCGCGCTTCCATCGCCTCGGCTTGTGCATCATCCTCGTGATCGTCACCCATACAGTGCAACACGCCGTGCACGATGAGATGCGCCGCATGGGCGGCGAGCGTCTTGCCCTCTTCCTCCGCCTCGCGGGCGCAGGTCTCATAGGCGAGGGCGATATCGCCGAGTGGCTCGGGGCCGAGCGGATTGATCCCCGGCGCGGCGGGGAAGGAGAGCACGTTGGTCGGCTTGTCCTGGTCGCGCCAGTCGCGGTTGAGCAGAGCGATTGCCGTATCGTCGGTAAACAGCAGGCTGAGCATGATGCCGTCACCCGCCGCGACATCCGCGCCGGCTTCCGCGAGCGCCGCCGAGACGGCTTGCCGGCACAGATCCTCCAGATCGGGAATCGCCTCCCAGCCCGGTGCTTCCACGCTGATATCGAGCGCGATCACGGCGTTGCATCCTCTTTTCTGACCCGTCCGGCGGTGACGCCGTCGCTGGCCGCGGCTGCGTCATAGGCGGCCACGATACGGCGCACCAGATCATGGCGCACCACATCGCCTTCCGCGAAGGTCACCCGACCGATACCCTCGATCCCGGTCAGCACACGCAGCGATTCGATCAGCCCCGAGCGCTGGCCCGGCGGCAGGTCGATCTGGCTCGGATCACCGTTGATGATCATGCGCGAGCCTTCGCCGAGACGGGTGAGAAACATCTTCATCTGCATGGAGGTGGTGTTTTGTGCCTCGTCCAGCAAGACCACCGCATTTGTCAGCGTGCGCCCGCGCATGAAGGCGAGCGGCGCGATCTCGATCATGCCGGTGGTCAGGCTGCGCTCGACATGGCGCGCCTCCATGAAATCATAGAGCGCGTCATAGATCGGGCGCAGATACGGATCGACCTTCTCGCGCATGTCGCCGGGCAGGAAGCCGAGCCGCTCGCCGGCTTCCACCGCTGGACGGGTGATGATCAGCTTGTCGACCTGCCCGCTTTCCAGCAGCGACACGGCCCAGCCCACGGCGAGCCAGGTCTTGCCGGTTCCCGCCGGGCCGTCGGCGAAGACGAGTTCGTTCTTGCGCAGGGCGCGCAGATAGGCGTTCTGCGCCGCATTGCGCGCCTTGACGAAGCCGCGCCGGCGCGTGCTGATCCCCTCGAAGCTGCCGCTGCCGGGCGTCTCGGCCCCTTTTTCGGGGGCGGGAAACAGGGTGCCCTGAAAGGCGGTTTCCTGAATGGCCCCATCGATATCGCCGAGTGTTACGGTGTCGCCGTGCGAGACGCGGTCATAGAGCGATTCGAGCACGCGCCGTGCCTGTTCGGAGGCTTCCGGACTACCGCGCACGACGACGCAATTGCCGTTGGCATTGGCCAGAATGTCGAGCCGGCGCTCCATATGGGCGAGGTTCTGATCATA
Organism: Saliniramus sp.; assembly: GCF_035311605.1. Classification (NCBI taxonomy): domain Bacteria; kingdom Pseudomonadati; phylum Pseudomonadota; class Alphaproteobacteria; order Hyphomicrobiales; family Salinarimonadaceae; genus Saliniramus; species Saliniramus sp. Next base: position 10,440 of record NZ_DATGCW010000046.1, on the reverse strand, counting down.
ATGACCGAAGACCAGACTCGCGAGGCGATTATCCTCGAAAGTCAGCGTGATCTGCGCCATCTCGTCGACGCCGGGATGGGAGCCGGCTTCCGCCGGAAGCTGCGCGCCTGCCGCCGCACCGGGCGGCTTGTCCTGCTGGCGACCGTCACTGTCGGGCAATGCGCATCACTCCTTCTCGCGATATCGCGCGGCACGCATCATCATGCCACATCCGCCGCCGCCCTGTCTCCCGGCGTGTTCGTCTCTCCGGCTGGGCCGGGCAGGGCCTCACCCTGGAGCGAATTGCTGGATTGCGCCGTGATCCGCACTGGTACGATATCACCGACGGACAGCCCCGCGCCATCGAGATGCACCGCCTGCAGATAGGGCGATTTGCCGCCGAGCTGGCCGGGATGACGACCGGGCTTTTCGAGCAGGACCTCGACGACCTTGCCTACCGTGCCGCGATTGAAGGCCTGGCGCTGCTCTTCCAGAAGCGCCTGCAGCCGCGCCAGCCGCTCGGCCTTCACAGCCTCCGCGATCTGCGCGGTATCATCCGCTGCCGGTGTGCCGGGGCGGGTGGAATATTTGAAGGAGAAGGCGGAGGCAAAGCCGATATCGGCGACGAGCTGCATAGTGTCCTCGAAATCCGCATCGCTCTCGCCGGGAAAGCCGACGATGAAATCGGAGGAGAGCGCGATATCGGGGCGCGCATCGCGCACCTTGTCGATGATGCGGCGATAGGCATCACCCGAATGCTTGCGGTTCATCGCCTTGAGGATACGGTCGGAGCCGGCCTGCACGGGCAGGTGCAGATAGGGCATCAGCTGCGGCAGGTCGCGATGGGCTTCGATCAGCGCATCGTCCATGTCGTTGGGATGGCTCGTCGTGTAGCGGATGCGCGCCACGCCCTCGATTCCGGCCACGGCATGCAACAGCTGTCCGAGCCCCCACTCGCGCCCGTCCGGCCCCGCGCCGTGATAGGCGTTGACGTTCTGGCCGATCAGCGTGATCTCGCGCACCCCCGCATCGGCGAGCGCGCGGGCCTCGTCGAGCACCTTTGCCACGGGACGCGAGACCTCCGCGCCGCGTGTATAGGGCACGACGCAGAAGGCGCAGAACTTGTCGCAGCCTTCCTGGATGGTGAGGAAGGCGGAGACGCCGCGGCTGCGCACGCGCTTGCGTTCAAGCTTCGGCAGATGCGCGAATTTGTCGTCTTCCGGGAAATCGGTATCGATGACGCGCCCTTTCTCCGCCGCGCGCACCATGGCGGGCAGGCGGTGATAGGCCTGCGGGCCGACCACGACATCGACGACCTTGGCCCGGCGCAGGATCTCCTCACCCTCGGCCTGGGCGACGCAGCCGGCGACGACGACTCTCGTCTCCTGGCCCTCTTCGGCCCGGCGCTGTTTGAGCGTGTGCATCCGCCCGAGCTCGGAATACACCTTATCCGCCGCCTTCTCGCGGATATGACAGGTATTGAGCACGACGAGATCGGCATTTTCTGCGGAATCGGTCTGCTCATAGCCGTCCACGGCGAGCGCATCGGCCATGCGCTCGGAATCGTAGACGTTCATCTGGCAACCGTAGGATTTGACGAATACTTTTTTCAAGCGCTGCAACCGCTGGCTTCGCAATGAACCGGATCCGGCAGGGCCGGGATTTCGCCCCCTGTTTACGCGTTTTCGCGCCATAAGAGAATAGCGTGCGGTGGCGTTTTTGTGCCTTGTGTGCGCGGATCGTGGAAACGGCCGCGCCGCTGGCCTCGATCTCCGCCTTCGCAGCGTTTCCAAAGCGCCCCGGAATGGGCTATTGCTGGAAGCCGGACCCGCAGATTCCGATGCGCAATAACGAGGCTGTCCCCATGATCCCCAAGCCGCATGCCGCTCTTTCGCCCAACACCTACGACTACGAATCCCTGCCTCTGGTGAAGGCGACCGGCTTTCGTGAATATGACGCGCGCTGGCTGTTCGAGAAAGAGATCAATCTCATGGGCGTGCAGGCGCTGGGCGCGGGGCTCGGCACGCTGATCCATGAGATGGGCGTGCGTCCTGATCTCGTGACCGGCCATGATTTCCGCGGCTATTCCTCGGCGATCAAATATGCGCTGATTTCCGGCCTGATGGCGGCGGGTGTGCGGGTCAAGGATGTCGGGCTCGCGCTCTCGCCGATGACCTATTACGGCCAGTTCGCGCTGGATTGCCCCTGCGTCGCGATGGTCACCGCCTCGCATAACGACAATGGCTGGACCGGGGTGAAGATGGGCGCCAACCGCCCGATGACCTTCGGACCCGAGGAAATGGGGCGGCTTCGCGATATTGTCCTGTCGGGAGAATTCGTCTTGCGCGAGGGCGGCGCCTACGCCTTCGTCGAGGATTTCGCCGAGCGTTATCTCGATGATCTGACGCACAATGTCACGATCGAGCGCAAGCTCAAGGTGGTCGCGGCCTGCGGTAACGGCACGGCGGGCGCCTTCGCGCCGCGTGCGCTCGAGGCGATCGGCTGCGAGGTGATCCCGCTCGACTGCGAGCTCGATCACACCTTTCCGCATTACAATCCGAATCCGGAAGACATGAAGATGCTGCACGCGCTGGCCGACAAGGTGCGCGAGACCGGCGCGGATGTCGGGCTTGGCTTCGACGGGGATGGCGATCGCTGCGGCGTTGTCGACAATGAAGGCAAGGAGATCTTCGCCGATAAAATCGGCGTCATGCTCGCGCGTGATCTCTCGAAGCTCTATCCGAACGCCACTTTCGTGGTCGATGTGAAATCCACCGGGCTTTTCAAGGATGATCCGGTGCTGATCGAGAACGGTGTCACGGCAGATTACTGGAAGACGGGGCATTCCTATATCAAGCGCCGTGTCAATGAGCTCGGCGCGCTGGCCGGCTTCGAGAAATCGGGGCATTTCTTCTTCAACGATCCCGTCGGGCGCGGCTATGATGACGGCATCCTCACCGCCATCCACGTGGCGCAGATGCTCGATCGCAATCCGCAGAAGACGATGGCCGAGCTCTACCGCGCCATTCCGCAGACCTGGGGCTCACCCACCATGGCGCCGAAATGCGCTGATGAGGAGAAATACGCCGTGGTCGATCGCGTCACCGCCCGTTTCAAGGCGATGCACGAGGCCGGCGAAGCGGTGGCCGGCCAGCCGATTCGGGAGCTCGTCACGGTGAATGGGGTACGCGTGGTGGCGCAGGACGGCACCTGGGGGCTGGTGCGCGCCTCCTCCAACAAGCCGGAACTGGTCGTGGTAGTGGAAAGCCCCGTCTCGGAGGAGCGCATGCGCGCCATGTTCAGGGGCGTCGATGCGATCCTGCGCGAGAACCCGGAAGTCGGCACCTATAACCAGTCGCTGTGAGGCCCGCCCGCCTCGACCCGGCGCGCAGCCGGATCGGCCAGGGCGGCACCCATTGCGGCGCCCTTCGGCGTCAGCCGGAGCAGGGTGGCATCGCGGGCGATCAGGTCGCGATCGAGGGCGCGCAGGATCACGGCGCGTGCCCGCTTCGGGCCCCATTGCAGATGCTCGGTCAGCGCCTGTGCGGTATTCTCGCGCGCCATGACGGGGGTATCCTCATGGGTGTGGAGATGTACCACAAGGGTGACGCAATCATGATCGAGCTTCTGCTGCCTGCGCCGGACGCCCTGCGCGATCAGACCCTGATGTGGCGAAAACAGCAGCGCCAGGGCGAAGAACACCCCGGTCATCGCCGCCATCGAGCCGCCGATCGAGACGTCGAGGGAAAGCGCGAGGAAATATCCCAGCACGCATGATGCCACGGACATCGCCACCGCCAGCACCACCATCCGCACCAGCCGGCGGGTCAGCAACACGGCGGTGGCCGGGGGCGTGATCACGAAAGCCACGAAGAGAATGGCGCCAACCGCATCAAAGGCCGCTACGGCGGTAACGCTGGTCAGGCCGAGCAGCGCATAGAAGATTACCCCGGGCGCGAACCCGAGCGCGGCGGCCAGAGCCGGATCGAAGATCGCGATCTTCAATTCCTTCCACAACAGCACGACGAAACCGAGATTGGCCGCGAAAACCGCCGCGAGGCTCAGCACCGTCACAGGTACCTCTACCCCGAGGACGGGTACCGTATTCATCCAGACAAAGGCGATCTCCCCCAGAAGCACGGTCTGGGTGTCGAGATGCACGTCGCGGGCAAACAGGGTAATGAGCAGGACGCCGGCGGCAAAGAGCGCGGGAAAGACGAGCCCGATAGCGGTATCCATCTTGACCAGCCGCGAGCGCGCCAGCGCTTCTGAGAGCGCCACCGTCAGCAATCCGGCAAGACCCGCCCCGATCAGCTGGACCGGGCCGGTGAGATGGCTTGTGGCGAGCCAGACCACGACGATACCGAAGACGATGGCATGGCTGATCGCATCGGTGAGCATGGCCGAGCCGCGCAACACCAGAAACACGCCGATCAGGGAGGAGGCGGCGCCGACCAGCACGCCGGTCAGCATGATCATCGCCGGAATGCTCTCGAAGAAGGCGGCGATCATGGCTTCGTCTCCGCAGTCTCCTGCGGCGTACGGGCGTCTGCATTGATTGTCTGTCCGGCCTCGTACGGCATACCCAGATTCCCTTGGGCGCGGGCATGTCCCGCCTCGGTGAGCTGCCAGTGGGGGCTGGTCTCGGGCGCATGGGTGACTTCCCGCAGCAGCCCTTCGCGCGCGAGTTCGTCGAGAGCGTGGCGGGTGGAGGCACCGTGCAGTGTGTCGAGCATGCCGGCTTCCGCCTTGTAATCGCGGTTGCCATGCGCTTGTGCGAGCCCGTGGACCGACATCAGCACCCGCCGTGCCGCGAGTTCGCGGCGCTGGCGGCGTGCATCGCGCCAGCGTCGCACCAGTCCGCGCCTTGGTGCCAGCAGGATCGAGATCAGCACGATCACGCTGGCGATCAGCACCACCAGCGGCCCCGTGGCGAGGCCGCGCGCCGAGGCGCTGATCAGGGCGCCGCTCACCCCCGATATCATGCCGAAGACGGCGGCGAGCACGACCATGCCGCCGAGGCTGCGCGCCCATTGTCGCGCGGCGGCGGCGGGTGCAATCAGCATCGCCACCATCAGGATCACGCCGACGAGTTGCAGACCGACCACGATGGCGATCGCCACCATTACCGTGAGTGCAGCTTCGAGCGCGACCACCGGAAAACCCTGGGCGCGGGCATAATCGGGATCGAAGGAGACGAGCTTGAACTCCTTCCACAAGGCCATCACCAGCGCCAGGGCGACCAGGGTGATCCCGCCCATCAGCCACAGATCCTCACGCAGGATCGCCGCCGCCTGGCCGAAGAGAAAGCTCGACAGTCCCGCCTGGCCGGTTCCGGGCCGCCCCTGGAGCCAGGTCAGGAGCATGATGCCGACCGCAAAATAGACGCTGAGCACGACGCCGAGCGCGGCATCGGTCTTCAGTCTCGTGCGGCGTATGATCAGCATCACCGTCAGTGCGGCCAGCGCGCCGACGATGAAGGCGCCGGCGAGGATCGCTCCAAGGTCACGGGTACCCGCGATGATGAAACCGAGACAGACGCCAGGCAGCGCCGCATGGCTGAGCGTGTCTCCCATGAGACTCTGGCGACGAAGCACGGCAAAGCAGCCCAGAACACCGCTGACGAGGCCGAGGATCGCCGCGCCGAGCGCGACGGTCTGCACGATGCTGCTTTGCAGGAGGTCGACCAGACTCGTCATGATCTTGTCCGATGCGGCGTCGAAACGGGCCGCGCGCAGGCCCTTCCGTAAGGTTTTTCAGCGTTTTCGACGTTCAATCTCGTCACTTCAAAGTGTTAGGCCGCCGCAGCGGCGCTGGCAAGCTGCAGCGGCGGCCGGATACCGGCCGGATCAGGAGAGGCGCCCCGCCGATACTACCGGCAAACCCGGCTCATTGCGCGATATTCCATTCCCGCGCCCAGTCCGCCAGAGCTTCAGGCAGTGGCGCCGGCGTGCCGCCGAGGGCCTGCGTGATCAGCATGGCGTTTTCGTAGATCATGCCGATATAGGTCCCACCGACGGTTCCCCGCTCACCCATCGCATCGGAATAGAGCGCGCCGCCGATCTCGATTCGGCTACCACGCGCACGCACCTCCTGAACCAGCGCTTCGATCGTGCGCGGAGATATGGTGGTCTCGACGAAAACGGCTGCGACATTGTTGTCGATAACGTAATCGGCCACTTCCCGGATGTCGCCGATACTCGCTTCCGACGCGGTCGAAATTCCTTCGATGGCCTCGCTTGCCTCCATGCCGTAGGCGCTGGCGAAATACTCGAACGCGTCATGGGCGGTGACAAGACGGCGCTGTCCCTGCGGGATGGTGGCGATGCTCTCGCCCGCCCAGTCGTAGAGTGCTTGCAACTGAACCGTATAGGCATCGACGCGTGCGTTGATCGCTTCGGCGCAAGCGGGGCGCTGTTCGATGATCGCATCACCGATCACCGGTGCGATCCGCGCCCAAAGGCTCGCATCCATCCAGACATGCGGATCGGCCTGGCCCGCTTCCGCAGGGTCGTCGAGGAGGTCAGCCGGACCGATTGCAGCGGCGAGAACGCCGATCGTGGGCAGGCGCGCGGAGAGGCGCTCCAAGACCGCGGCGAGCTGTTCCTCGAGGGCGAAATCCACGTAGAGAATGAGATCGGCCGCGCCGAGTTGCGCCACGTCGGAGGCGGTGGCGATATAGTCATGCGGATCGACGCCGGGGCCGAGCAGTGCTTCGACCTCGGCGCAACTGCCGGCAATGTTGCGCCCCACATCGGCGATCATCTCGACCGTTGTGAGAACCCGGAGGGGCTCGTTTTGCGCTGCCGCAGGCTGCGGCGCAACGAAGGTGGTGGCGAGGGCAAGGGTGGCGAGCAAGGGGACGCTGCGCATCGGCATAATCCTGCGGGCAGTGCGTGTCATTTCGAGACTCTGTCTGATCATCAGGCCGGGGCTCCGGGTTCACGGGCGCGCATCACATCGCGCCAAATACGAATGAAACAGGATTTAATGCACTTGCAAATCATTTGCAAGTAGATCAATGCAGAAGATCGATTCTGCGACGATATCGCGCACGCATCAGCCCGGATGGTCCACCGTCGGCTCAGATGCGATAACCGTCGCATGACCAAGGCTCCTGGAGGCCGGGGCTTCCGCGAGCCCGGGCCGACGACAGGGGGAGGGCAGGAGAACGCATGAGTGAGAGCAACGAGACCGATCCCGGCGCGGCGATCGCCGCGCAGGAAAAGACCCAGCATGCGGTTCGCGCTTTTCTGCGAACCCGGCTCGAAGCAGAGGACGGCGCGCCCCCGCAGCAGCGTGACACGCATATCTCGACCATCCTGCTCAGCGGTACGCGCGCCTTCAAGCTCAAGCGCGCCCTGCGCCTGCCCTATGCCGATTTCTCGACGCCGCAATTGCGTCTCGACGCCTGCGAGTCGGAGCTGCGCCTCAACCGGCGCACCGCGCCGCAGCTCTATCGGGCGGTGCGGCGCATCACCCGCGAGGATGACGGCAGCTTCGCCATCGATGGCGTGGGCGCCCTGGTCGATGCCATGGTGGAGATGCACCGCTTCGACGAGGAGGGGCTGTTCGACAGGCTCGCCACGCGCGGCGAGCTGAGCACCGGGCTGCTCGATGTCCTCGCTGATGCGATCTGCGCGTTCCACGAAGAGGCCGAACCCGTCGCCGATCCGCATGGGGTGCAGCGCCTTGCCGATGTGGTCGCCCTCAATGCGAGCAGCATGGCCGATCTCCCGGCGCTATCGCGCGAGACGGTCGCCGATCTGTTGCGGCGGCAGGAGGCGGAATGCGCACGCCACGCAAACCTGCTCGATGCCCGCGCCGGCGCCGGCAAGATCCGCCGCTGTCATGGTGACTTGCATCTGCGCAATATCTGCCTGCACGAGGGGCGCCCGCAGCTCTTCGACTGCATCGAATTCAACGAGACCATCGCCACCACCGACACGCTCTACGATCTCGCTTTCCTGCTGATGGATCTGCGTGCGCGGGCCGCAGACGATCCCGGGCTCGCCCGGGCCGCGGCCCATGTGGCAAACCGTTATGTCGATCGCAGTCGCGATGATGCGGGTTACGCGCTTCTGCCGCTCTTCATGAGCCTGCGCGCCTCGATCCGCGCCATCGTCGCCGCGACGCAGATCGCGGAGGGGGATGACGATCCCGCCCTCGCCCGGCAGATGCAGCGCTATCTCACCCTCGCCGGCGAGCTGCTCGACCCCGCCCCTGCGCGCCTCGTGGCGCTGGGCGGGTTCAGCGGCTCGGGCAAGACCACCATCGCCGAGGCGCTCTCTCCGCTGATCGGGCCGCCGCCCGGCGCGCGCATCCTCGAAAGCGACCGGCTGCGCAAGCACCTGCACGGGGTTTCTCCTGAAACGCCGCTGGGCCCGCAGGCCTATACGAAGGAGGCCTCGCAGGCGGTCTATGCCGAAATGCGCGCACGCGCTGCAAGCGTTCTGTCGGGGGGCGGCAGCGTCATACTGGAAGCCGTTCATGCCCGCCCGGAAGATCGCGACGCCGCTGCCGCCATCGCGCGAAACGCCGGATGCCCGTTTCACGGATTCTGGCTCGATGTCGATGCCGCCGCTCTGGAGGCGCGAATCGCTGGGCGGGGCAAGACTGCCTCCGACGCAACGCGTGCCGTCCTGGAGACCCAGATTGCCACCGGCACCGGCCCGCTCGACTGGGATCGGCTTTCCCCCGCCGGAGAGGGGCAGGCCGGAATCACGGCTCAGGTGAAGGCGATGACTGATACGCTCGGGCGGGACGCCGCATCGCCATCCTTCCCCAGGGACCGGAACTGAGTGGCGGCCATGAAAGAACGCACCCGCCCTTCCCGGCCTGCCATCTCTATGCCGTTCGTCTGCCGAGAGGATGCTTGATGATGTTGTCACCTTTGCAATACCCTCTCCCGCCGTTGGCCAACTCGTCATGGCTCACGATGCGACCGATCGCCCATCGCGGCCTGCATGATTGCAGTACCGGTGTGATCGAAAACAGCCTGGATGCCGCCCGCGCCGCGATTGACGGCGGGTACGCGATCGAATGCGACGTGCAGGATTCGTCGGATGGCGAGGCTTTCGTCTTCCATGATCACGATCTCGCACGCCTCACCGGACGGGCCGGCGCATTCTGCGCGCTGCGCGCCGATGCGCTCGACACCCTGAGCCTGCAGCATGCGCAAGCTGCGGGGCGAATCCCGCGCCTGGCTGATTTCCTCACCCTCGTCGCCGGGCGGGTTCCTCTCGTCATCGAGATCAAGAGCCGGTTCGACGGCAATCCCGCGCTCACCCGGCGCTGCCTCGAAATCCTGGGCGATTATGCCGGGCCCGTCTGCGTGAAGTCCTTCGATCCGCAGATCGTGGCATGGCTGCGCCGGGACGCGCCGCATATCCTGCGCGGCATCGTGGCGGATGCCGCCGGTAGCGGGCCGCCGGACGGCACGAATACGACGCGCGACGGCTGTCTTGCGCGCGGCCATCTCCTCCATTTCGAAGAAACCCGGCCTGATTTCGTCTCTTGGAAGGCGACTGATCTGCCCCATGCCGCGCCATTTCTCTGCCGTCATCTTCGCGGCATGCCGATCCTGGCCTGGACCGTACGCACCCCCGATCAGGCAGCGGATGTGCGCGCCCATGCCGACCAGATCGTCTTCGAGGGATTCAGGGCTTAGAGCATCATTCCGTCAGGTGGATGCCGGCTGACGGAAAAAATGATGCGTCGAACAAACACCTGGAGCGCCCGGCCTGACTCCGTCAGGTTGCGCGCTCCAGAGCATCATTCCGTCAGGTGGATGCCGGCTGACGGAAAAAATGATGCGTCGAACAAACACCTGGAGCGCCCGGCCTGACTCCGTCAGGTCGCGCGCTCCAAGGTGGAGAAGACGGGCAGGCTGCAGGCAGGTTTCCCCATCGGGAGGGCGGCGCTATGGTCGCCGTGATCGACGGCAGCTGACGAGGAGGCGCGCGCCTTGGATTTCGGATTTCTCTGGACGGCGCTCGTCACCATGCTGGTCACGCTCGATCCGCTCGGCCTCGCCCCGATCTTCATCTCGCTGACGGCGGGGATGGATGCGGGGCAGCGGCGGCGGATCGCGGCGCGGGCCTGCCTGATCGCGCTGGCGATCCTCACCTTTTTCGGTCTCGGTGGGCAGTTCCTGCTTGATGCGCTGGGCATTGGCCTGCCGGCCTTCCGCATCGCCGGCGGATTGCTGCTTTTCTACATCGCTTTCGAAATGACCTTCGAACTGCGCGCGAAACGCAAGCAGCGCACGGCGGTACGGGGTGCCAATCAGCCGGATGCCGAAAAGCATCTTGCCGCCTTTCCGCTGGCCATCCCGCTGCTGGCGGGGCCCGGTGCGATTACGGCGACGATCCTGCTCGCGGGCCGGGTGCAGGGCGATCTGCCCAATGCGCTGGGGCTCGCCGGTGTCATCACGCTCGGTGTCGCGATCTGCTTCGGCAC